>CACYCJ010000280.1 GCA_902772925.1 uncultured Lachnospiraceae bacterium | reverse complement strand
CTTTTTCAGAAGTCTTCTTTCGGGATCCATTGTGGTCTCGTACAGCTGATCGGCATCCATTTCACCGAGTCCCTTATATCTCTGTATGGTAAACTTCTTCGGATGAGACTGTCTGTATTTTTCAAGCTCAATATCCGAGTACAGATATTTAATATTCTTCCCCTCACCGACTCTGTATAAAGGAGGTATTGCGATATATATATGTCCTTCGTTAATAAGGTCGGGATAGAATCTGTAGAAAAATGTAAGCAGCAGCGTTGCAATATGCGCTCCGTCCACATCGGCATCCGTCATTATTATTATCTTATCGTAGTTCAGCTTGGTTATGTCAAAATCATTTCCGTAGCCGTCCATAAAGCCGCAGCCGAATGCATTGATAAGTGCTTTTATCTCGGCATTCTCAAGAACCTTTGCAACCGGAACCTTTTCGACATTAAGGATCTTGCCTCTCAAGGGAAGTATCGCCTGATATTGTCTGTTTCTTGCTGATTTTGCGGAACCGCCTGCGGAATCTCCCTCGACTATGAAAATCTCGCATTTTGAAGCATCACTGCTCTCCTGCTTTACAAGCTTCCCGTTTCCTTCAAATGAGAATTTACTTAAGTTTATCTTAGATTTTTCATTAGCTCTTTTCTTTGAAAGAGCCACGCCTCTGTCCGCGATATCCTTAAGCACCTCATAATTTCTGTCAAAATATACGGTAAGCTGCTCTTTAACGATATCATCCACTGCTTTAAGCACATCAGTATTGGAAAGCTTGGTCTTTGTCTGACCCTCGAACTGGGGATCGGGATGTCTTACCGACACAACGGCTATCATACCATTTCTGATATCGGCGCCGGAAATGTTGCTGTCCTTTTCCTTTAAAAGTCCGAGCTCGTTTCTGGCATACTGATTTATAAGCTTTGCGAAAGCGGACTTAAATGCCGTAACATGAGTACCGCCTTCGGGGTTTGTTATATTATTTGTAAATCCGGTAATGTTTTCATCTCCGTCTTCAGTCATAACAAAAACAATGTCGGCTGAAATGCCGTCCTTTTCACCGGATATCGAAACTACGGGTGAAGTAAGCGTGAAGCCTTCGGCAATATCCTTTACAAAAGCCGTAAGTCCACCGGGCTGATGGAAGACCTCCGGTTCCTCACCATCTCTTTTATTATGAAATGTGACCGTAAGCTCGGGATTTAAATAAGCGGTCTCCTTGATCCTTTGCTTTATCGCCGTACATTTGAATTTAATGGTTTCAAATATAGAATCATCCGGATAAATTGTCACAGTCGTTCCCGTTCTTTTTCTGGAAAGCTTATCCTTCGGAAGCTCACCATCCACAAGCTTAGTGGTAGGAGTACCATATGAATAAGTATCATGATAAACGAAGCCGTTTCTGTAAACATCAACGATAAGCTTCTTAGACAGCGCATTTACGACAGCTGAACCTACACCGTGCAGACCGCCGCTTATCTTATATGTAGAGCTGTTAAACTTACCTCCTGCATGGAGCACGGTGAAAACAACTCTTTCAGCAGGCATTTTCTCTGTAGGATGCATATCAACGGGAACTCCGCGGCCGTCATCGGAGATGGTCGCCGATCCGTCTTCATTTATTACGACCTCTATATTATTGCAAAAACCGGCCAGATGCTCGTCTACCGAGTTATCAATGATCTCCTGCACCAGATGGTTAAGACCGCTTCTTCCGGTATTACCTATATACATACCGGGACGGAGTCTTACCGGCTCAAGTCCCTTAAGTACGGTTATCTTTTCAGCATTATATGCCATAATTACCTCATTCCTTTTTCAAGCTTATAAGTTTCGACAGTTTTGTACGCACCGGATAAGCACATACTTTCGACATTTTACTCTTAATTCTTTTTTTTGTAAACAGAATTTACCCACAGGGTGTGTGTTCATGAATCTTGGGTGAAATACCCAAAAAAAGAAAAACAAGAAAAATCAGATTGTTTAAGAGCTTATATGTATATTTTATCACTTTAAGTATTAAAGTCAAATTTTTGTGTAAATTAAACATGAGATAAACTCAGCAATATTTTTGATAATCCTCTATTCAAACCACCAACAGCAGGCATACTGGCTGAAAAAGAATTATAATACTTATTCTTGCCTACAACTTCTGCTATATCATTAGCTGAAAATATCCTCTCATTATTCATCTTAAAGGCTCCTCTAAGATCTGGTTCAGCAGCCATTATAGTTTTCCTTATGGTTCCGTTCTTCCGAGAACAGATTACATTGATAAGATTATCAGCTCCTTTTTTACTCCACCTCATTCTCTTGTGCTTCATTCTCATTGTTATTAAAGCACAATTCTGAGACTCTTGAACTCCCATATTCTTATAAACCATCCCTGCTGGCGGATTAGGAACCGTAACATCTTTTCTCTCATTATATCGTAGCAGGTTATCCTTATGATTATCCAGATAACCGAATAGCTTATTTGCTTTTTTCACTTTTTTCTTCGGGCAGACACCATCAATGCTGTTAATATAAGTTGTCAATAAATCAAAAAGCTCACCAATATCCTTAGATCGGAGAGCTTTCACCATTTCTTCCTTTTTGTTGTCATCCTCAATATTTTCACGAATCATCTTAACCACATGAAACCGGTCTAACTGATACAGGCCGTCTTCTGAGATAGAATCTATCCAACCTGCCCCATCCCCATTTGTTACGCATAAATCAATTTCATCTATATTATAAATGCCGCCTATCACAGCATCAGTTTTCTTCTTAAATTTATTCGAGGAAATCATTCCTCCGATAACCGTCTTTCCAACAAGTCTTTTGGGTGCATTTTCATCCCAGCCCTCGTATACTGTCATCATCTTCGCTTCCATCTTATTACCATTTTTCTTATTTGGTAACTGATGTTTCAGCATTACACCATCTGTTTCCTTAAATAGTACCTTCACAGTCTTCTTTTCTTCTCTATACTGACTGCACATTTCCTGCTTTTCTAAAGCCTTCTGTTCAAGTTTTATCTTCTTTCCTATCTTTTGAATTATATCCCAAGCTCCGGTCTTACTTAATGAAGTCGGATACACTTCTGTAATAACTGCGGCTGCTCTTTCGTATGAAAGATCATTAACCAGATCTGACAGCACAGATTCGATCATCTTTGAATATAAGCCTTCACCATCAAGTCCGATTTTTTCATCTAACAGATATATATGATGATGCTTCCGCTTATCGTAATAATACCTTCTATTAAACTCAATGTCTCCTAATATGGATTTAATCGTAGTCTTACCTATCGACTTTGATACATATCTACTCTTATCTCTTGTAGCCATAAGCTGCTTATCACATTCATCCAATATCTGGGTTATAATCAGCCTTCCAATCTCACAGGACATCTTATAAATTTCAGATTCCAGATCAGAAAAACTTAATATCTCTTCCATCATTATCTCCTTTTTGAGCATAACAAAATAAGGATATTGTTTTTATAAGTGCTTTTTCCTCCCAATCTCTGCTTTAAGCCAATCGCAGATCCGGCGCCTTCTCGCAACCCCAAGCTATCCTGCTTCGGACTTATCATGTTTTCAGCCAAGTTATTTTTTGGGATAGCCTACAGAACATCTTTCTTCAGATACTCTTTCAGCCATGATAAGTGGTACTATCCCATCTGTCGTAGCACTGTGGTCACTAATATTTCTGCTACTAATACAGAAATCGCAGTTTACTTGACAGCTTAAGATATTCCTCCATCTAATTGTGTCATCGCAAATTCAGAGAGTGGCTCTTTCCATTTGGCAGGCAGCTTTTTCCATTACTGCCTTTCTCTCTTTTCTCATGTCTCAGATCAGTCTTATGTGCCATTACCCGCTTTATTCAATTTGAAAATAAATTAAACATTACAGAAAACATATTGCAATTTATTTACAGCTTTAGTATAAATAAAGCAGATGCACTTCCGTGCTTCACAATTAAATTTCATAATTGGGAAAGCTATTAAGTTGTTTTAACCCATTCCGGGGACAAAACAATAAAAATAATGTTTCGTCAAAACCATTATATTCAACTTTCCCAAGAAAAGCAAATGAGCGGATACATTTTTCCGCTCATTTTTATATCTGTCATACATTTTTTCAAAAATGTATCTCATCTGATGCAAAAATATTCATTTCATCCGCTACTGCTGTCTGCTTCATAGTTCTCATTACTTATAGTAAAATCAACGGGATTTATACCGTTATCTCTAATAATATCCTTTACCTCTTCTTTCAATATGCTCTCTCAGAACCTCCCTCGTATATAATAATCTCTAAGGAGCTTGATCTGCTCATCAGTAAGGCCGTTACTCCAGTCTTTCAAACAGAAGTTTATTTCATCTTGATAAACATCTTTCAAACGACCATTTTTATTGTTTACATCATTGATCAGATTATCAATCGATTCTTCAAGTTCATAAGGAATATCAAAATCTATCTCAAGTTTTTTTAACATATTTACTCTTCAACCTCCTAAATGTATGTTCATTATAACACCTTATCATACTTTTGACAGGTCATCTTTTTTCAGATTGTAATATACTTTGTACATTTTTTATTCTTAGAGCCATATTTTTTATCTGTCTTCTTAAAGTATTATTCAAGTGTCCGAATTTTGGCAAGCAACGGAAACTGTAACAATGTAAAACTTCGTTTTTTACATTGTACATTTCCAGCTTGTTGGGGAGGTCCCCAATCCCCCTAAAAAAAGAAAACTACTATCTGAAAAATAAAATCCACCAATTAAAAAAACCTGCCATATAAAAAATACAGCAGGAATTTATACCACTCTTTTATTGTTCTATCCCGGAGAATGGAACATTTATATCTGTACCAAACTCATCGTCCGAAGCAGAACCCGTTTCATCTTTTTTCAAATCTTCTATCAAAGATTTAATACTGCTCCGATTATAAGAAGATATTTCTTGATGAAATCCTTTATTATCACTTTTTTCTTTTAGAGAATATAAAATGTCATCAATATTATCAGATTTTAAGACTCCAGAATAATCGCTTTCAAAACCTTTCAACAATTCTTTATTTTCTTTTTCATTTTCTTTCAAATAAACTAAGTATTCTTTCAAATTATCTGTATTAAAAACTTTTATAACAAAAGATTTTGCATCTTCCTTTATCGCGTCCCATCCACCATATATTTCATATACAGCCTTATCAATAGTTTTAAAACTAACATCAACATTCTTTTCTTTCATACTTAATACTATTCCTACAATATCAGATAAATCATTTTTATACAGCCTAAAAGAAGCCAGTTTCATCGCAATCAAATATTCATCTTTTATTGTTCTCACTGTAAGTACTTGGTTAAACCTTTTATAAAACTTACTGTATGAATTAATTTTATATGAAAATGATGATGTTCTAACAAAATCATTATTTAACCAACCATTAGGCAATCCATATTTGTCTCCTACGGAATTAATCATATCTTTTATTGCTATACCTGATGAATTATAATAATCAATATCCGTAGTGCTATTTCTAAAAGTATAATTCATTACTATAGAGGCTCCACCTACAACAATAATATCAATATTAATATTTCTCCCTAATTGTTTTTTTATATTCTTACTTAACTCATTAAAATAAAAATCAATGTTTTCACCTGAAAACCCATCAAAATTATACAACATCAAACAAATCTCCTTCCATTATATTATGACGGCTAAATTCCGGTATGCTATTTTGCAGATAATTATCTATAGACTCATTAAAACAATGTGACATAACAGCTATAGAAAGTGGAATTACTGGATGCTGCATTTTATAGTGTCTTAATTTATCATACTTATTATATATTGGTATATTATTAATCTTAGAAAGATAATCCACTGTTGCTAATAAATATAAAGCCTTCACAGTACATTTTTCTTCCCAAAACTTTGATATCAAATCATTAAGCAATATATATTTTATGAAATCCAACTGGCCCATTTCTTTAATCATATGTTTTACATTACTTTTGAAAACCTCAAACTCATTTGAGGAAGCATATTCAAAATTATTCATATAACAAATCCTCCTATCCTTTTGTTTTTTCCCTATAAAGTGTCGATATACTGATACCGGTCATATCTGATACTTGCTTATAAGAATTATCCTTAAGTAGATCCATTGCGTGATCAAGCTGCTTTTTTGTAAACTTTTTCGGTCTACCTTCTCGATATCCGGGTTTTTTCTTCGCAATAGCTTTACCTTCCTGAGTACGCTGCACTATCATATCTCGTTCAAATTCAGCATAAGCAAGCATTACTGTTCTTAACAATTTTCCTGTAGGAGTTTCATCAATTATACCCATATTAAGAATATTAACTTTAATACCTCTGGAACATAATTCATCGATCAGTTCATTACCACTGGCAACACTTCTTGCTACCCTATCAAGTTTTGTTACAACAAAGGTATCACCATTCTTTAATTCCGACATCAGTTTTTCAAGCTCCGGACGCTCATTCACTTTCCCGGTATATGTATCTATGAATATCTTTTTGGCACCGGCAGAACGAAGCAGCTCCTCTTGATATTCAAGACTATTACCTTCCTTTGCCTGACCTCTGGTACTTACTCTTGCATACCCAAAAATCATATAAAACACCTCTACACTTTTGAACATAAGTTATGACCATATTTAATAAGGCTATTTTACTACTGTTCTGTATCATTGTCAAAACTTTTAAGTTATGACAATAACGGTAAAAAAAGAGCCGGATCATTTATAATCCAAGCTCCTTTCAACTTCTGTTTTACATTAGAAACCCCACCCGAAATCACAAAAAGAACGAATCTTCCTTAGACGCTTCCATCTGTTCTCCAGCCATCTCATCCAGCACTTCATTTATATCAGACATCGTGACATTTAATGCATCCATGATTACTTCATATTTATAATCTTTCTCAAGCATATTCCTAATATTATTCTTTTTGTTTTTCTCTATGCCTTGTTCTATGCCTTGTTCTATGCCTTGTTCTCTTGCGTTCCTAAGTTCCGGTTCCATAAGCATCGCTAATCCATCGCCCATAGTGTTCACCTCTTTCCATTCTTTAGCTACTTCAGGGTTTTCTTTTGACAGAAAATCAAGATAATTTAACATCTTTGCTCTTAAAATCTGATCATTTTCATCAACAATATTTTTATAGACTTGATCAAAATTAACAAACTCTGCATTCTTTTGAAGTGACTGTAACCAAGGATGTAATTCCGGAGACAGTTCCTTAGACACTATGATCTGAATATCAAACCCTATCATTCTGCCTATATTATATATTCCGTCATGAACACAAATGATATTATAGTCACGCTGTTTCAAATCTTCAAACAACTTCTCCGGTTTATTATGCCGAATCAGAGTTATAGTTATATCTTCTGGATTTCTGTGTATTATATGACCTTGTTTGTCACGGTCTTTCTTTTCCACCTTGTAAAGACAGGCATATGCAATAGTTTTATACAGAGTATCTATATTCAACTCGTCATCTGGGGATTTATATTCAAAAATATTATGCAGCTTGAAAACTTCCCCGATTTCATTCTTTATAACAGCACCTTCTCTTTTCCGTACTATCAGCAGATCCATAGCTAAAGGTTTGTCTGTAAGATTATACTCCGGCTCAAATTTCAAGTCAGACATATTATCCTTAAACTCAAGCTCTGCTGAATTCACAAACGCCGGATGCCATTGTGTTATTGTTTCATCCCTACTATCCAACCTTATCTCCTCCTATCTGCATTATATCATACCAGCTAATCATTACAATTAAAAGATTTACGCTTCCATCTGTTTTATAGATAGTATCTCACTAAGCCATTCCTTAATACTGTTCCAACAGCAGAACTCTGTATCATTTTCGTGGTCCCATTGAATAACGCAACCATTGTTAGTATCAACACATATAAAATCTCCAAAATTTTCCTTTCCTATTATGAGGAGTGAATCCGGAATGCTGAAAATATTGTGCAGCTTATTTATTTCTGTCAGATTTTTACTATTGTTATCACTTGATATACCATATATTTGTGTTCCCGGAACAAAAAGCTCACCTCCATCAAATTTTTTTAATAATTCAATAAACTGTAACGGTAAGGTAACACCATTTCTTTCTTGATATTCCTTTATCAAATCATCTGTAGCTGGATCATTTAATTCATTTTCCTCAGAGTATCTTCTTATTTCATCCAGTATTCTATCCATCTAACTACATCCCTCCCTTTTTAATCTCCATTCCATAAACAAAATGAAAGACACAGCCGATAATCATCGGCCATGCCTTTATTTTTTGTATCATTATTCAACATCATATTCTTTACTAATGTTTGGTGCTATCTCATATACTGTATAATCACTTGCTATACCTACATGTATTTCTCCATCTTCTCCACCATAAATCAGATAGTATTTAGCTCCATTAGCTTTATATTCTATATCCCACGAATACTTAGCAGCTATGTTACACAACTTATGATAAGTTGGAATATATTTATCTGCATCCGTATCAGTAGAATCAGACTTATCAGCTAATTCAGAATCAGTTTCCGAAGCCTCTGTTTCCTTCATGTCATTTAATATATAAACATCATCCATTATAAACTCATACAGCCTCTTATCCAAATCACAAGCTTTAGTAATCTCATTATAAAAATCTGTTGCTATATTTACATCATGCTTCTTTGCTAATGTTTCCTTATCCATATTCCACAGTAGCCGGGGATTCTTTGGAGCCTCTGTTGTAGTTTCGGTAGTTGTATCCGTTTCCGAAGCATTCTCTTCTGTTGTCACTTTAACTACATCTGCTTTAACAGATTCTGCATCGGTTGTACTGGCTACAATACTATTCCTATTGTTCTTTGCTGCTCTAAGTCCAAAAAATATTGAGATTAGAATCAAAAACACCACTAATACTACTATAATCGGAACAAAATCACTCATATCGCTCCTTGGTATGCGATATCCACGCCCATAATAGTTTTTCAGATCCGTTTCACTTGTATGCTGGATCTCTGCAGCCTCATCGTAATACAGATCTTTTTGTTTTTTTCCGGCAGCTTGGTTTTTCTGAAGATACTGCTGTCCGGTCTGCTGTCCTTTGGTTTTTAATATGTCAGCCATAATACTCCTTTCGTTCGTTTTTGACTAAAAAGTCCATCGTGTTGCTACCGCCCTTTGCTATGCTCCGGTTGGTGACCTTCCGGAACAGAAGCCGCAGGCTTTTTCTTTTCTTGGTTTTCTTGGGAAGCCTCAGCTTCCCTTATCTAAAACTTCCGAAAAGGTAAACCAATTACTTTTTCAGATAGTAGAGTAAAAAGGGGTGGGGTGTGGGGAGGGGAAAATCCTCCTTCGTAAACCCACCAATTCTAAAAAAGGGTAGACTACCCCCTTGTTGGTTTTTCGCCTTTTTTGAAAATGATCTGAAGCTTATCATTTCCAAAGACATGAAAAAAGCAGCTTGGACCTCCGGAAGTCTCTCGCCGCTTTTTCTGTTACATATATAATACCCGTTTAAGATAAAGCTACTGCTCCACCTTATATTCCCGGGATATTATCAGATAATTAGTAATCTTCTATTATATTCCCATATTCTGACCATCAGACCCTTGTTCAAGGTTATTCTCTGACTGATCCAGACCAAATACACCATTAGTCTTAGTGTTAAAATAGTGCATAAAAACAGAACAATTCTGCTCTTTTACAAATGCGCATAAGGATTTTTCTATCAAATTTACATCTCTATAAAACTCAGGAGACTCTTCTTTCAACTTGATTATTGAGATATTCCGTGCGTTACTTGTTATTTCAACCTTGCCATTAAGGAAATCTACAGTCAGTAGATAAGAGTCTTCTTCAAGATAATACTGTACTGCATTTTCATCTTTACATATACTATCAAAAGCGTTAATTACAAGATGATTTTTATCAATATATTCTAAAAACTTATCCAGATAGCAAGCGGCATTTTCAGCTTTCTTAATTCTGTTCTCATCATCAATAGCTTTTGGAGAAAAGAAAACATCTTTTGTCTGAAGTTTCTCGTTAGACAAAATAGCCATAGCCTGCTTTCTGACAATCCACTCAAGTTTCTTTACTCTTTCTTCTGTAAACTTTTCATCTCCTCTGAACGAAAACGAAAAATCCGCCATATCTTTTAGTCTATCACGGATAGTGTCATTCATTGCTATCTGACCGATTCTTGTAAAATCACTTCCAAGTTTTGGAGCATATTCATAAAGCTTATCACCGATATTTTCAAATTCTTCCATACTAACATAAGGCAGCATACAAAGATTCAGATCAAAAACCGGTGACATTCCAACAATCTGCAAAGTGTCGGTATTAAAAAGAACCCCGTAATTTCCGCTATGTCTATCTTGATTAAAGCACAATGAATCAATAGTCAGCATTTCTCTAAACGCTTGTTCACATCCGTTTCTGGCAAAAAAATCAGCAGCACTCTGAAACGAATAACTTTTTCCATTATTTAATTTGGCAAAGGAAGCATAGCCTATATTCTCATCAGTAAAGACATTGCACCTTGAAGCTAACTTATTATGAAGATAACACAGATCGTATTTAACAGACGAAGCAGTTATTATTTTTGCCACTTCAGATGCAAGCACTTCACAATAAGGTTCAAGTCCATCTCCAATCTCACCGCATCGTTTATACAGGAAAATATCACTACCGAACTCACCTTTGCTTTTTTCTTTTCTAAAGCATTTTCTAAACGAGCCATCACACGAAAGCTCAGGTGATGTTGATGAAAACGCCTCATTATATAATCCTGTACCCTCAAAAGCAAGTTTAGAAATAACATCAGAAAACTGATTTTGAAACAACGATACATCATTCCAAGATATTTCCTCTTCTTCAGATTTGATCCAGAAAGTATCGTTAATACCTACAGCATGAGTTAACTTGATAAAGCTCTCATTATCAGCACACCTCAGATTTTCCATAATCTTTTTAAGATGTGCATTATGTTTTGAGGCTTTTCGCCCTTCTATCCATCCAGTAATATCACTAAAGCCATAAGGTAACTGACCGTTTTGATTAACACTTTCGAATGATATATCTTCTGACAACCCGGATGTTGTTGCATTCCGAAAAGAAAGAACCATATTATCTTTATTCATAAGGAAATACATTTTACCACCATCCTTATCATATATTTTTTAGCCATTCAAAAGTAAAACACGCACTTTCTAACAATACGCTTTTGTTGTCATTATATATTTTTCTATACAAAAGTCAAATGTGCGGAAACAAAGCTCCGCACATTTATTCCGGGGAAACATATTTTAACGGATCAACCGGAGTTCCATCTTCGTGTACTTCAAAATGCAAGTGTGGTCCGGTTCCTATTCCGGAATGCCCGGATTTTGCAATCTCCTCTCCTTGCGTAACCTCATCTCCTGTTTCTGCTTCAATAGTACTTAAATGTTGATATAATGTAGTTATAACCATACCTTCAGCGTTTCCACCGTGTTCTACTTTTATATAATACCCTCTTAGCAGATTATAACCAGTAAAAACCACTTTTCCGTCAGCCGAAGTTATAACACTCGTCCCATCACTTGCACTAATGTCAATCCCCATATGATATGTACTTGCACCGGGTGTAGGGGCTATTCTCGGACCAAATGGTGATGTTATATTGTAACATCCGGGTATAGGCCATATAAGATCACTACTGTTAAGGTAATCATCTATCTTTGGGTAATACTCCTGCGCCTCCTTAACTTCAGCTACCGGATTATATTGAGGCCATGCAAGATGTACTATCTTGTATGCTCTGGTCAGTCTATCAAGAAACGAATTCACAGATTCACCCGACATAGGTTCTGCTGTCTTAAAATCATCACCAAGATAAGCACATATACTGTTATAATAATTAGTAACAGCACCCGGATATTCATTATCAAAATCCATTTCGTAATCAAAATAATCCATCTGATGCCTTACTGTGTCCCAGCCTTCTGTCACATTATCATAATCAAATTCACCATCACCTATATAATGGACTACATTTTCTCCTCTTTCACCTGTCCACTGGCACATTCCCGTTCCAAGCCAAATATTGTCTGTTCCTCGAGAACTATAATAATACTGAACAGCCAAACCACCACCACACCAAGCATAGTATCTCCAAAAATAAGAGTATCTCTTAATCTTGTCACTTACATAAACTTCTCTTCCCGGAAAATCTATTTCTGCTATATAGTCTCCTTCGATTCTTGTCGGATTAACACCGGATTCTATCTGAGTTGCCCCTAATATAGCAGCAATAGCATAATTACTGTATCCTTCATTATGGAGATGTCTTACTATATATCTTTTTGGATCTCCCGTTTCTATCACAGTAGATTGTTCATTAATAGGCAAAACACTTATAATAATCACATAAACAAATATAGCTATAAGAAGTAATGGAACAAATATTATAAGCACTTTTTTCAGCCAGTCAGTATCTACTAAGTCATTTAAGGAAGTAACCCTCAGAGTCCTGCGGTTCCTTGTGAAGTCATAGCCGTATCCTCTTTCCATACTTGAAAAGCTTTCATCAGCCTTGTCTCTTGCCTTTCTGACATAGCGTATGCCTTTTCTGATATATCCGTATGGATTAGTATATTCACCTGCAGCTTCTCCAGCTTCCTTTAGTTTTTCTGCTGAATCCTTAGTCGTTTCTGCTATCTTTTCTGATGATTTTTTAACACTATCGTTCTTTTTTATTATATCTATCCCGTTTTTGCTTGTATCTGACATATGTTTTATGCCATCGGATACATTATCCGTGCTTAAAACATCAGAAAAACCTTCATTATCATAAAGACTGTAAGTTTTTTCCTTATCAAATCCCTCCATCAAATTACCGGTTTCATTATAATCACCGGCAGAGCCTTTACCATCACCGTGCTTTAACACATCTGATGAACCCCCTGCTTTTCCATAATAAGCTCTGCCGGGATCATAATCTTTACTGACATAAATATCACTACTATCCCCGGTTATCGTATCAACATTATCATAATCCGTGCCAAAATTATTTCTTTCAGGATCAATTTTGCCATATTGAGTAACATCCGATTTGGGACCATATGACGAACCATAATCCCTTTTTATATCATTATCATATCGTTTAATGCCATAATCATTATGTTTGGTATCGGCGCTCTTCTTAAATGTGTAATCAGTCACATAGTCACTATGTTTAATATCCGGATCTCTCATATAATCACCTACCCTATTACGGCATTTTCATGGTCCGGCTTTGTATTTGCTATATCATATATATATCCATTTTCCACGGTACCATTAAAGTTCACAAGCTGATTACCTATCTTTATTATTCCGCATCCATCAGAAGTCCCCGTAAGTCTGGATATCTGATTTTTTGATAACCCGTATATGTTTTTAAGTTCAAATACATCCATACTGCTCTGACGGAGCATTACTACGATTTCCGAATTAGATAGCATATTTCTCGCAGCAGGATTTTTAAGAAGCTTGCTTGCATTCTGTATAATGCCCGTTATATATCCTCCGTATTTTCTTACTTCAGCATAGAAAGACTCAAAAGTACGGGTAATATACTGATTATCGAGGAATCTACCGACCTCATCTATCTTTATATAAGTAGGTTTCTTTAAGTTTTTATTGATGATAAGACGATTTTTGATGGAATCCATAACAACAGTCATACCCGCATCCCACATATTCTCTTCAAGATTAGACAGATCAAAGCATATTACTCTGCTGCTCAGATCAACATTAGTCTGTCCACAGAAGCATTTAAGAGTAAAAACATAAGGTTCAATCAAAAGTGCAAGTGATCGTGCTTCCGGTTCAGGTTGCTGCGTAAGTAAATCATGCAGATCAACAAGCGTCGGCGGCAAACCTCTGTAACCAAGCTGTTCATATGCACTATATAGCATAGCTGAACATCTCATCATTATACTCTTCATAGGACTGGTAAACTCTCTACCAAGAAGGCTACTGAACAAGCTTATAAGCTGTTCACTCTTAACCTGTATGTCGTTGCCGTTGCCGTAGCCTTGACACATATCCATAGCATTTATTATATCGTCGGATGCTCCGCCAAGCCTTACTACTACCCCACCTAAAGCTTTAACAAGACCGGTATATTCTCCGTGCGGATCAATGAACATTACATCTCCGTTAGTAAGCAAAACTTCCATAAGGGCTGTAAGTTTAACTCTAAAACTCTTACCGCATCCCGAAACGCCGATCACCCACTCATTACCATTTGACAGCAATCTACGGTCAATCATAAGTTCCTGCCGTGTTTCCTCTTGAACACCATACGGAATGCCCGTCACATGGTTAAGTGAAAGTGAATAAAACGGCATCATAGTTGCAAGAGATTCTGTGGTAACATCTCGGATATTGTCAATAAACCGAGGCCCATACGGTAATACCGTATTAAGGCCATCCATCTGCTGAAATCCGAGGACTTCGATAGTACACCCACACTCAGCTCCGGTCTCAATGACACTTTCCGTGTATTCATTCAGTTTTTCCATTGATTCAGCAAGTATCACTATGGATACATTCGAAAAGAAAATCTTTTGATTTCTTTTATTTACATCAATATTATAAGTATTGACTACTTCCCTATCTCTTCTCATGTTAAGCGGAAGTACGCTATACTGTCTTCTTTCTGCTCCTGATCTCTGACTCCAGCGATCAACATTACTTTCTGCACTCATTTCTGAATCATCCAAGAATTTTCGTATCTCTTCGGCAGAAAGAGGGATTATATCAACAGATATCATCATATTTGTCTTTATTCCCATAAGCTGATTCAAGGTTTCTACTTTCAAAGACTTACCCCAGTCTCTCACCCATAAAACTCTTCCAAACTTTCTTCCTATATCAAAATCAAAGTGCTTGAAATTAAGATAAGAGGGAGAAATATAATCCTTATAGTTTCTCCTCTCTGCCTTTGCTTCTTCATCATCGTAATTATAAAACTGCTCAGATCCGGAACGATAAAAATCATAAAAGATTTCCATACGGTCATTTATACCAAGCATAGAAAGTCCAGATCCGAGACTATTTCCAAGACGCTTGTTTAGGTCTGATTCAAATCTGTCAAAATACTGTCCTGCAAGGTCTTTGTTTTTCTTAACTGTACTTACTGTAATGTACTTCTCAAGGATCAAGCCTCTGGACTGTTCTCTGTTTTTCTGACGCATCAGATTATATTCTTGTCTTACGGGATCGTAGCCATCATTAAAATCTGTCGGAAGCTTCATAAATGAAGTCTTAAGATAACTCATATTTCGATTAAACAAAGTAATTTTGTAAAGCCCCTTATTATCGAGCGAGTTAAGAATAGCACTATAATTCTTAAAAAAATCTTCTTGTTCAACCTCACTCTGCGATGAAAAATCAGTATCTTTCAGACTGTAAGTTGCTGTGAATACATCTTTATTAAATTGAAACATACCGTTTTCATGAGTCTTGAAATTTGGTATCGTTTCTTGAATAGACCGCACCTTAAAAGCAAGGTTCATCTTTCCCCGTCTTGTTGCAAAAATCATTATCTTCTCACCCTGCCTTCCTTAAATTTGCTATATTTAGTCACAAAAACAAGAGGTTTTGAATTAACAGTAGAACGAAGTGCTGTTTTCGCAAGTTTTAGACCTTTTAGACCATAGAAATCTTTTAATGCCACAAGCACAAAAGGTACTGCAACAACTGAAGCTATAATACCTTTGAAAAAGCCTAAACTTGACGGTACTAAAAGAGCTACACCGAGAGAACAAAGTGCGCCTAATGCAACATCAGCTATCTGTCTAAGTTCAAAACCGTAAAACTTTTCTTTTACCGTACCAAGTGACGGATTTATCTCAACAGGCTGCATAACATTCACCGCCTCCTTTTCTATTTTCTTTATTCTTTATTCTTTATCATTTATCATTCACCTTACACATTTTTACCCTATGCCAAATATCTTCTGAACGAGTTTATCGCTACCCTTGATCACTCCAACGAGAACGGAGAAAAGAAACGCAAGGACAACAAGGTACTCGATAATACCGAGCATATTAGGTATCTCTTCACCATCAAGTATTGAAACTATTGAAAATTGTCCCGACGCTTCGCCTAAAAACATTATAGGAGACATAGTATATAGCAATTTTAGATAAGGTGAATCTACTGTCGGAGCCATCAACGCCATTTGTTCGCTCCCAAAAAACTTAGAAAACAGATATATCACTACCACTAACATCAGCAATTCAAGAGCTACCGAGCAAAAAGTCCTCAAAAAATTAGTGAAAACAAATCTTGTCCTTTTACTCATAGCACAAGCAAATGCAAGAGGTGACAGAGCAAGTAAAAGATAAAGATTAAAAATCCTCACAAAGACTGTAAGCATTATCACAATAGTGCTTACCACGATCCATGCAGATATGATAAGTATTATCGGCAACATTAAAGAATATGCTCCTAAGCCAAGTGCATCTAATCCTTCTTCAAAATCCGTCGGTAGCTGCATAAAGAATGTAGCTGTCCCGTCAGCAGTAATCATTCCAGTATCTTTCATCACTTTAACAACAACACCTTGAACTATCCCGTAAACGGTTGCCAAAATGTCTTTACTATAATAGATAACTGCATTAACAACTACTATCTGAACAGCAAATGTAATAAGAACAGATGATTTTTTAATCTCTACCCACCGGGTAGTCGATTCAAAAAGCTCTACCCAGACAAACATATTTGCAACAACTAAGGCTACTGCAAGGAGTGTCTGGAACACAGTACCTACCGCATTCCATACAGCTCCTTCGTTATAAGTAGTTATATCTGTTGTAATAAGCGAAAAGAAGAGTCCCATCATATCCGAGAAAAATGCAAGTGCGGCTTTTAAGATTGCTGTCAGAAAGTCAAAATGGAACAGATCCTTAAGTATTTCCTCTATTGCCCCGGATGCTAACGCATTAGTTATATTTATATTGATAATATCAATCAAACCACATCACCTCTTTTCGTGCTATCAAACACATAACTTTATCTTACTTACCACCAAGAAGGTAATCTATTACATCCGGTGCAAAAGCAATAACTATACCTATAGCACAAGTAACAAGAGCAGTATTACGCTGTTCAGTCTGATGTGATGAAGCCATGAAAAGAGCTACAACGAGTGATACAAGAGCTACAAGGCCACCCACCCATCTGCATATCCATTTAACCAGACTGGTTGTCCTTTCTTTAGCTGCATCAAGCTCCGGTACACCGGAAGACTCTGTTGTTGTACCACCACGAAGCACTACATAATCACCGTTAATAGCCACAGAGCTACTCGTCACCTTGTCATCATCAATACCTTTTGCACTTACCTTTGCAGGCATTAAAAAAGCAGCCGTTGTAATGACTGCCATAAAGAATAAAAACATAATTGTCCCCAGATTGTTTACCTTTGTCTGTTTCATTTTAATAATCTCCTTTTTCTTTTTATTTTTTCTTTGGTTTCAAGTTCTTTTTTTATATGTAAACATCAGTTCTTTTCAGATCATAATCACACCACCGTCCTTATCTCTCTCACCTGTTTTTCTATATATCTTATCAGCAAACAGCTTTATAGCTGTCTACCGGGGATATAATCTTATCTATATCTCTTACACCTAAAATATTACCGAGGCGGTTATCATCCAGATCAGCAACCGAGTATACATCCCCAAAATAATCATTATTAAGAAGGCTGTATGCACCTACGCTTCTCTCATCAGCACCCCAGTCATATTTATTGATTTCCTCTCGTTTACCGTCTGAAATAAATCTGTAGAATTTATGATTAGTCATATCATATTTCTGATCCATTACAGCATACTCTCCGTCAATATATATGATGCATTTTCTCCTGCTTATCTTTCTTACCTCATCCGGTGTCATAAGCTCTCTTCCAGTCTTCTGTTCCTGCCTGCTCATTCCACCATGTGAACCATAGTTTTTCGTCCAGCTTTCAACGATTATCGTTTCCTTACCGAGAAGCTCCGAATAATACTTGCAGGTATCATATTCTTGGCTTCCGAGAAACAGATAGTAACTGCAATTTCCGTATATGGTCTTATAATACTTTTCAAAGATAGCTTCGATCTGCTGTTTATCCTGCAAGACTATGACGAAGCTCATATTTCTTGAACGAGCTGTGGAGAGTATCTTCTGGTAATCATCCGGAAGAGCAATGTTGGCAAACTCGTCCATATAAAATCGTACATGCTGCGGAAGTGGACCGTCAGCCACATTGTCTGCATAATCATATAGCTGCTGAAATATCTGTGTATATAGTGTACCTGCAAGAAAGTTATAACTCTTATCATCATCTGGAATGACCATAAAAAGAGCAACCTTCTTGGTTGCAAGATCAAGTATGTTCAGTTCATCCTTGTAAGTAAGTTTTCTCATTGATGGCAGATTGAATACTGACAATTTACCCGATAATGTCATCTTAACACTTGCAAGTGTACGACCTTTCGTCTGATTCCACTCACAATAATAACCGTATGCCGTGTCATCCTTTGGTATCTTGGCAAATAGCTTGTCAAGTATCGTTGGTGTTTTCCTATTTTCATCTGAGTCGATCAGATGCGAAAGCTCTATAACCATATCCATGTTCTGCTCTGACGGAGGACAGTAATGGAACACAAATAACATGAGACTCATCAGCATCGCTTTTGCAAGCTCAGGCCATACCGGATCTGATTTTGTAGCTCTTTTATCTTCCATCGCCTCCCACATATTATTAACAAACTTGAGGATGTCATCATCCTTACGAAAATATGGAAACGGATTATATCCGTGTGATTTCTCGTGATTTTTCAGATCAAGCACCCGTACATCATATCCAAACAGTTTAAGAAGCTTTCCAACCTTCCTAAGTATCTCACCTTTTGGATCAGTACAGACAAATGAACTGTTCATCTGCATGATATTTGGTATTATGAAGCTCCTTGATTTTCCTCGTCCCGAACCTCCTAATATAAGAGTATTTATGTTTGACTGAATAGTTTTTATAGCAGTCCTTACATTATGAGAGAACAGAGAGTTACACCTGTCACGGCTTATCCCAATATTTTGTTCCAGTATAGGGATATTTTCATCCTTGTAATCATCTATAGCCCTCATTAAATCCTTAAAGTAGCCTATATGAAAATCAAAAGCATTCTCGAAAATTGTTTTTCTTAATCCCTTTTTATATTCTTTTTTCAATTTTCTGATCTCACTATTTGTCAGGCTGCTATCGGCTTTCTTTGCCGAATACTTTCTCGTTATAACCCCTGCACTTTCCCATCTTGCTGAACCGTACTCTTCTCCCGGTCTTTTATTCTTCATGCTGCTTATACCTATCATAAATCCGAGAAAGTATAATAGTGATCCCATAAGTATTGCAGGAAGCGTTTTCTCGCTAAAAACAAAGTGAAAAGGCTGCGTATCAAGTTCATAGGTTATATTCTCTATGCCTTCTACTAAAGAATTCCCCATAAAAGGAGCTATCCTAATGACCATAATAAGAAATACCGGAAATAGCGCAAATGCTATATACCAGATCATCCTTTGTCGTTGTTTTAACATCTGATCCCTTCTTTCGTTTCTATTATTATTTAAGGAATGTATCCATGTTTTCTGTACTCGCTTTTCAAAAACTCAAGCTGATCCAGACCATGCTCATACATATGTCTTACGCACCTTCCGGATTCTGTATATATGCCAAGTGTTGTCCTTGCATCTACCGGATCTATAACCGAATTAGGCATGATAGGCTGCGTAAGCTTAAAATCCGTAACCTTATACATATCAGATACAAGGAATCCAACATTGTCTGCGATATGTTTGAATACTCCTCTTGAATACTGCATATTATCAGTCTTTACCGACCTTATACCAAGCTGTACAAGTCTTCCTTTTGTTTCAAGCAGCCGTTTGATTGAAAAATGTGAGTATTCCCGGGCAAGCTCTATAAAGATCTGTTCAAGTGAATCAACACCGGGTTTGTAATATATAAGTCCTGCTTCAGCAACATACATAAAGTGTGTCCTTGAATCACCGATATTGATCTTCTTTTGATGTTTGACGGGTGTTCCTGCCATAATAGCATCCACCTTATCCTGTATATCATAGTTGCCACTAAAACGGATCTGAGGAGATATATCCACTTGAGAAATATCATAAAACTGTCTTATGATATATCTGTTATCAGCCATAAAAATAGTCTTAATGGGTTTTGCATCCCTTTTAACACGGATATGCTCTCTGTTCCACTCTTCTTCCGTCTTAACGATAGATGCATTATTGCATTGCAGAAAGATAAGCATCTGATTTACTACGGTAAAATAACCGTCAAACTTCATTGCCCACTGCATGAATCTCTGTGACAAATCAACATCTAATATCATCTTTACAGACCATTGATTAAGATTATCTATAACTTGCCGCATATCATCTGCCATGTTGCTCACCTCTTATCAAATTCCATTCCTTGTATAATGTTGGCATTCTTAAACTCCGAATTGAAGTTCTCAAGCGATTTTTCCAGTTTCTTTTTCTTTTCCAAAATGTCATCCTCAAAAGCATCGGATGGTCTCATCATCGGCAACGGCTGCTGCATAGTATATTCGGGAGCCTTCTCTGCTGCCGCAAGAAGTTCTTGTTTCTGCTCATACTTGATCACATTTTTTACAGAATTTCTTTTGGAAGGAGCAGTTCCCCGAGATGAAATTTCAGAAAAATCTATAATATTATCGGGTTCATGTGCAGAACGCTGTATACTCTGCTGAACATTTTGATGAACATTCTGATGAACATTCTGAGTTCTCATATTAACATTTTCATTCTGTCTGTATTGAACATTCTGAATGCCCATATTATTCTGATATCCGTTAATTGCCTGTGAGGTCTCTGATCTCTGAAATCTTGCTCCGTATTGACTTGCGTCTGGAGCTAAATTTGGGTTTCTGAGGTCCATGTTATTTGCGCCATTCTTATTAGCAAAACTTTCGTTCTGCTCGCCTCTGTTGGCGGACATAACATTTCTCACCTCCTTTGCCTGCACAGTAAGACTATCCTCCGGCATCATTTCGTATCTTTCGATTATGCGGTTTACCCTTGGTGCATCTTCTTCTCTTATCATTATGTCGTAGATACCGTTTGAAGTATCCTGTACGACCGAATACATGATTCCGTATTCTTTTGCACCTGCTTCAAATTTAGCAAAGTTTTCATCACCTTTTATGGGAAGTACCTTCAATGCACTTCCGGTCTCCATCATCTTACGAAGATTGACCTGCCCTTCTGTCGGCCCGTTCTGAACAGCTTGAAGTATCCTTACCATTTCCATAGCTGCCCTCGGCATATCTGTCGCAATCCTTATCAATCTTGAAGCTCCGTCTAATGTCACTCTCACGATCATGCCTGCTTCTTGAGCGCCATTCTCCATAACTGCCTCCTTTCCTTTACAAAGTCTATAAACTCATATCCTGCGATAATGTATTCTCATTCTCCAGTTCATTGACCTTTTCTACTCTGTTCTTCATTTCCACAAAGCGGTCTTTTATATCTTTTCCGTAAAAAACGGCTTTCTTCTGTTTTTTCACCTCTTTATTCATTTCCTTAAGCTGTTCCTTTAAGTCATCTTTTTCAGTATCTGATGCCCTTCTTATCTTATTCTGAAGCTTTGTCCTTGCTTCATATAACTGCTTCAGCTTGGAAGATTCATCATCTATATATGCGTCTAATTCATCTTCATCAGTAATATCGTTTTCGATCAGAACCTTTGTCTCAGCTATATATCTGTCAAGTTTCGTAATGTCATCACGAAGCACATAGTGTGTCCTTGCCACCTGCGCAGGTGTCCTTTTATATACACCTATGACTATGTGATACTTGACAAAGCCTGCTCCTAAGCCATTTATCAGACCTCCCCGATAATATCCCGGCATTTTTATCCCAAGCGGAGAAAGGAAATAATCAGCAACATCATATGAGATAGTTGCTTTCTTCAGATCAGCAAGATATAACACATCTTTCGTAAATATGCGGAATACATCATTAAGGTTTCCGATAACATCAATAATAGCTTCTGCTTCATCATTTCTTTGTATATATGTATTTTTATCTGTATCAAAATCCTTAATACCATTACCGAGCTGAAACAACATATCATCGGTATAATATGAAGCTGATTTTAATGCCGATGATACCGTTGAAAGTGAAGGATCTTTTTCAGAACGGTAACCGGTCTTTCCTGCCCTTGTTATTTCTTCAATGACACTCTTACGCACTTCGTCTGAATCTATGCTGTCTATGAAGTTTCCGGTCTGTCCTCTTATAAACTCATCCGGAGCTGCCTTTTCTTCTTCTATCCTCCTCTTAATGCCTTCTATCGAATATCCTTCTCCCCATCTTCGGTCCACTCTTATAGGTCTTTCATGTCCTTCTTTGTATATCTTCAGATACTTGCCCGAATCGTCTATCCTGTAACCTTTATCGTTCATAAGCTTTTCAAATTCATCATAGCTCGAAGCCATTATGATGCAACTGTCGATATCTTCCTTCATCACACTTTGAAGAGTATAGCTGCCTCTCTCAAGCGCCCTCTCCTGTCCTCTGTGATAATGCCCGGATAACTCGTCTGTCTCAACTACTGAGATATTCTCTTTCAAACAAAGTTCATCACTTACCTTTCTGAACTTTGGATACTCCTTATCCCAGTCAAACTTCTTTCCATCTACGAACGAAACAGAATTGATTACGATATGGTTATGCAGATGTTTCCGATCCAGATGTGTCGTTACCACAACTTCAAATCTGTCACCCCACAATCTGTTTGCTGTTTCCACTCCTATTTTGTGAGCCTGCTCTGCTGTCACCTCGCCCGGTGCAAAACTCTGATAGCCGTGCCACATTATCCGTTTCCCTTTTTCATGGTGAAACTTCTTAGTCACAAGCATTTCTTGTACGCTGTTCTGCTCTGAACAGTTTATGGTGGTAACATACCGTTCAATCTCCTGCTCTGTTTTCTGCTCGTTTTCAATATAAGAAATGACATTTTCCATTGTCATCTCTTCTATATCACGATCTGAAAATAGCGGATTATAACTGCTGTTACTTGTCTGCTTTTCTGTGGTCTTTTTTTCATTCTCTGCATAATCGGTAACTCTTTTGACTATTGATGCAGCAGACCGAAGTGCATCACTCTTAATAGGCCACAGTTTGGTAACAGCCATTTCTATCCCTCCGTATCGTCATTATTTTCACCATTAAAATCAGACATTAGGATCTGTCCCGAAATATCATTCTCATCTGTACCCGTCTCTGGAGCTGTTGCTTCATCTTTAACCGGCATATAAAATCTTTCCGGATGGTCAATGGAAAGTTTCTCTTCTCTTTGGGGTTCAAGTTCATCTCCAAGCTCCGGTATCGGTCTTCCTTCTTTTCGTGCTTGCCTGCAAGCATACGCATATTGATCAAAATAACTAACTGCAAAATATCTTGGTCTTGATACAATTTTTCTGATCTCAAGTAGTTTCTGAGAAATATCTGCTGATGCTTCACGCAAAAATTCTATATCAGCTTGAGATACTTCCCCCGTTGAATTAGCAACCTTCGCTATCTGATTTATATTTACGCCTACTTTGTTAATAGCATTACAGGCAAGATAAAACTCCTTCGGTGGTGCTTCGGTAGGCTGTGAAGCACAAATAAGTTCCCGGATATACTGAGCTTCGTTCATACCACATGCCTCTGCTTTTCCGTGTAACATATCAGCTTCAAGCTGTGACAGATCGAACCTCTTATGCACATCTCTTTTACCGTTATTTTCCCATGATTTCATTACATCAACTCCTCTTTATAAATGTAAAAATGTAAATAATTTGATATTCACAGCAACAATACTATGCCGAGAATATAAAGGTGTATCGGATAAAAATACTTAAATAGATAAGCAAACCATTTTTTATGATACCCGTGTTTCCCGTTATAAAAACTGAGCAGAAAAGCTGCCATCATGTATCCGATGTACCAAGGATAATGTTCCCTTATTTCCTTTAACCATCCATCAATACCCCAAAATCCACTTCTGATCCATAAGTATAAGGAAATAAATAGAATGTTTATCAAGAAGATAACTATGAACCTTTTCAGCCATGACCAATCGGCATCATAGTCCTTATCAGCTCGACATATCCGTAAATACCAATAAAATGCTAATACTAATACCGGTCCCATAATGCCGTAGTCAGCTTTCATTTTATAATTAGCAAAGCCGATTATAAAATATGCCGAAACTAATGCTGCCATATTCTTCACAGAAAACTTTTCCTTGTTTTCCGAAAAAACTATCATTTCTGTAGCGATCATACCTATATATCCCAAAAGTAAAGATATGATATTGCTCTGAGCCTTAAAGTATTCATTAAAATTCAGTCCCATATTCATCAGATCATATCCGGGTTCCGAAATGATCACTAATATCAGCAGAAAGATTATGTGTTTTCTCAGGCGATTGCTGTCTTTATATAAAGTCAAAAAGCCATCTGCAAGCATAAATGCGTATAAAGGGAAAGCAATCCGTCCAATCCAAGTAAGTTTCATCGGTTCATCTATGAAGTGCCATCCGATATGGTCGATTAGCATTGTTATCATAGCTATAACAGACAACATAAATCTATCCATTACTTATATCCTTCAAAATATAGCCAGGGAGCCTGCCGTAAGACAGACTCCCTAAACATTTTTATAAACCTATGGCCTCATCATTATCCAAATCGAGATATGAACTTCCTTCATACTCATCTAAATAATCCTCAATGTCATCATCCTCAAAGCCATTATAGGAATCAAACCATTCTCTTGCTTCTTTTTCGGTCATGCAGACAAAGTCAGCATAATCCGGATTCGGAGTATATATCTCACAATCACCATACATACAGAAGTACATATCATTAGCAGTATCTTTATACAGTGTATAATCAGTAAGAAATCCATCTGAATCTCTTATCTGCTTCCTATCCACCATTATGTAACTATGGTCTGAAACAGCAGCATCCTGCTGTATTTCCTTTAACTCTTCTTCAGTCAACCAAGGATATATATTATCGCCGTATGAAGCAGATGCTTCATTTACAACACCTTCGTTTACATAGTTGACTGAATACCAAGTACAATCACTGTGATAGTTCATAAGCCAGCATTCAAGATCATACTGTCTTTGATTCTCATGACTTATGATACCACCTTCTCTGTAAGGTATATATTTGGTCACTTCTGTACCGTCTGCATAAGTAGCCCGACATTCCCAGTATTCTCCGTTTGCAGGTGGATTGCTAAAAATAGTATCATTACTATTACGGTCTTCTCCATAGCTGACCTTTTTTTCACTAACCTCATCAGTTTCAGCAGATCCCGTGCCATATCCGTCGCTGCTGTCAGATTCAGCTCCTGTATTACCCAGATCAAGCAGCTTGTTCAGTTCGCTTAGCCTTGCCTGCTTAACCTTCAGCTCCTCTTCCTGCGGGAACGGCTTTTCAACCTCTTCCTTTGCTATTGCGAGCTGTTTTTCTGTATCGGATAGCTTGATCTTGACCTCTTCCATACGATGCTCCATACCTTCCAGTCGGTTATTAAGCCTTGTAATGATACCTAACGGATCACGCCCTATATCAGTAGTATGACTTATCTCGTTCTTCATAGCTATATGGAAAGTTCCGTCAATAGATTCAAATCCGAGATACATCTTGAATGTCATATACTCACCGATATATATATCAGCCTGCAGGCTCCTTATGCTCTTGCACATCTGAAGTATAGCTTCTCCTGCTTCTTTCTTTTCGGTATAGATCTTATTTCCCACCTTCATGCTAAAAGGTTCCTTGCCATCTTCAGTCAGCTTCGCTGCTTCGGTTATCTTCTGTCTTTCGGCTTTATATATTGCTATATCCGTCTCATATCCACTGATTCTTTCCGTAAAATATGCAATCTCCTTTGGATATTTGCCGAGTATCGCATCCTCAAGACGATATCTGTTGCTCTGATGATTTGACTTTGCCAGTTTCAGCTTGCTAACCTGTATATCCAGATCCATTTTTTCCTTTATGTAAGGATTTCCGGTACATAGCGCCTTAACCTCCGCATAAGTGAGAGCTGCTTCGTCAACATCTTCAGCACTTCTTACCGGGGATTTGCTGGTCATGATCTGTCCTATGAACTTCTGCTTATTCTCAATAACCTGCCACGAATAGCTGTCAAATGTGCCTTCTGTTACATATCGGAATATCTGAACGGGTTTCCCCATTTCCTTATACATATTACCTTGACGGATTATACGCCCTTCCTGCTGTTCAATATCTGCCGGTCTCCAAGGACAATCCAGATGATGTAGTGCTATAAGCCTGTCCTGCACATTTGTTCCCGCACCCATCTTCTGTGTAGATCCAAGTAAAAATCGCACCTTGCCGGAACGCACCTTTGAAAACAATTCTGCTTTTCGTGTCTCGGTATTTGCATCATGAATGAATGCAATCTCTTCTTCCGGCACTCCCTTTTCCATAAGCTTAGTCCTTAGATCGTCATATACATTGAATGTACCGTCTTTTTTCGGCGTGGAAAGATCACAGAAAATGAGCTGTGCGCCCTTATTTTCTTCTTCTGCCTTATATATGCGGTAAGCATTTTCGACACAAGCTTTTACTTTCGTGCTTTCTTCATCGGGCAAATCGGGATTTATTAGTCTTTCGTCGAGCGCCATCTTCCTTCCGTCATTAGTTATCTTGAGCATATTGTCGACTGACGGATCAACAGATCCGCTTCTTACCTTTTCTGCCCGTTCAGCAAAGCTCTGAACAAGTTTTTTCTGTATCTCAGACGGTTTCAGCACCACATTTGTATACTCCGCATCCGGTGTATCCAGATCGAGCATATCCGCAGTCTGTACATCAGCAGCTTCCTTAAATAATGATATAAGCTCAGGAAGATTAAAGAACCGCGAAAACCTTGTCTTAGCTCTGTAACCCGTCCCTTCGGGTGCAAGCTCTATTGTTGTCTGTGTCTCTCCGAAGGTTGAAGCCCAAGCATCAAAGCTTAGCATACCCATCCTCTCAAGTGTGCTGTACTGAAGATACCGCATATTAGTGTAAAGTTCCGTCATAGAGTTAGATATCGGAGTACCTGTTGCAAAAGTAATACCCCTTCCTTCGGTTATCTCATCCATATACCTGCATTTTGCAAACATATCAGATGATTTCTGCGCTTCTGTCTGTGCTATACCCGCAACATTCCGCATCTTTGTATATAAGAAAAGGTTTTTGTAATTATGACTTTCGTCTACAAAGAGACGGTCAACACCGAGTTCTTCAAATGTAACTACACTATCTTTTTTGCTGTCATCATTCAGCTTCTCAAGTCTGGCACGAAGCCTTTTTTCTGTTTTGGCAAGTTCCTTTATTGTAAAGCTGTCACCTCTTTCTCTCTTTATCTCTTCTATCGACTCTTTTATATCTTTGATCTGTTCTTCTATTACTGCAATCTGCCTTTCCCTTGAAAGCGGGATCTTCTCAAACTGGCTATGGCCTATGATTACTGCATCATAATCACCCGTTGCTATCCTTGAACAGAATTTCTTTCTGTTAGCAGGTTCAAAGTCTTTTCTTGTTGCCACAAGTATGTTAGCTCCGGGATAAAGCTGAAGGAAATCAGATCCCCATTGCTCCGTAAGATGATTAGGCACTACAAACAGACTCTTCTGACATAAGCCAAGCCTTTTCTGTTCCATAGCCGCAGCAGCCATCTCAAATGTCTTTCCAGCTCCTACACAGTGAGCAAGCAGTGTATTGTCACCCATTATCTGATGTGCGACTGCGTTTTTCTGATGCGGTCTTAAAGTGATCTCCGGAGACATACCCGGAAATCTAAGATAATCCCCATCATACTGTCTCGGTCTTCTTGAATTAAAAAGCACATTGTAGGTCTCAACAAGGTCTTTTCTCCTGTCAGGATCACGGAATATCCAGTCCTTAAAAGCTTCTTTTATAGCATCCTGCTTCTGTCCTGCAAGTGTAGTCTCCTTCTGATTCAGCACTCGCCTTTCCTTTCCATCCTCCATGATGGTGTCATAGATTCGTACATCTTTAAGATTAAGCGAATCCTCAAGGATCTTATATGCATTAGCTCTGTCTGTTCCATAAGTGGTGTAGGCAAGAGTATTATTGTAATCCGAAGATTTACCTGTGATATTCCATGTTCCGGTCTTAGGTGAATAACGTACCGCTATTACGGGATTTCTGTATCCATAAGATGATGTAAGTCTGTATGGAGTCTGTAAAAGTTCCTGCATGAACTGATTTATATACTCTTCCTTGATCCAGACAGCTCCAAGCCTTACATCAATCTCACTCGCATCAAGGTCTCTCGGCATAATCCTCTTTAATGCTTCAACATTGACAGCATATGACTGATCTATTTCTGATGCTTTTTCAGCGATCTCAAGCTTCTGTCTTACATTTCCGCTTAAATATTCATCTGCCGTATGCCATTTTCCATCAGACGGATCGCGATAGATAACACCCGTAAGTTCACTTATTATCTCCTCCTCGGTCTTATCAGCAAGATCAGCCATAAAAGGAATGTCAACACTTGCTTTTTCTGACATTGAAACAGAAAGTGCTTCACTGGCCGTATCAACCGACGATACAGCTATTGCTTTTTTGATAGTCCTCTTTGAGAACATATCGGCTTTGCCCTTATAATTGCCATTCTCATCGAATTTTTCCAAAGAACAAAGCAGCGAATAACTTGAATCTGAGTCAAACGCTGCTTTATTGTTTCTTGTATTGATAAAATTGTATTTCTTTATAAAGGCATCATACAGTTTATTAAGTTCTGTCTGAGCTGCTTCTATCTCTCTATCTGAATGTTCTTCCAACTGTAAGTTGATAAGTCTTCTCGTACAGTCCCTTATCTCAGTTAGTCCTTTGATACGCTCAATGCGATTTGCTGATGTTATCACCTGCCGCATTATGGAGTTCTCTCTGTAATAAACCTCACCTTCCTTTACTGTATAAGAAAAGTTCCTTACAGAAGGATCAGCGGAAATGATCTCACCTACGGCAGTTTCTCCAAGTTCGTCCGTTTCTACCTCATATTCATCTATATAGCCATCAATGTTTTTAAGACTTGCTTTTAGGTGTTCATTAAAGAAGTTCCCCTCATTAGGCAGACACTCGGCCGTCATTCCGAATCTGCCCGAGATCATCTCCATATGTCCTACTATCTGCTCAGGATGATTGACAAAATATGAGTTCATTTCAATGCCGTTATCATCTACGGAAGTATGTACCCATTCCTCATCAGCTTTGACAAGTCTGTCACGCTTCTTTAAGAAGATTATGTCAGAAGTAACTTCAGTTCCGGCATTAGCCTTGAATGCCGTGTTTGGAAGTCTCACCGCACCAAGAAACTCAGCTCTCTCTGACAGATATTTTCTTACACTTTCATTTTTCTTATCAAGTGTACCTTTGGACGTGACAAAAGCGATCACGCCGCCCGGTCTTACTTTATCAAGTGTCTTTGCAAAGAAGTAATCATGGATAAAGTAATTAAGTTTATTATAATCCTTGTCATTTACCTTATAATCTCCGAAAGGCACATTTCCGACAGCAACATCAAAGAAATCATTTGAAAACGATGTTTCTTCAAACCCTCTGACTTGAATATCCGCCTCCGGGTAAAGTTTCTTTGCAATCCTTCCTGTTATGCTGTCAAGCTCTACTCCGTAAAGCTTTGAATCCTTCATATCATCCGGCAACATACCAAAGAAATTTCCTATACCCATAGACGGTTCAAGGATATTTCCTTTTTCAAATCCAAAGCTGCGTAGTGTGTCATAAATACCTTCGATTATCACGGGACTCGTATAATGAGCATTAAGTGTGCTTTCCATAGCGGCTTTGTACTCTTCTTCATTAAGAAGACTCTTTAACTCATTATACTCCCTCGCCCAAGCCTGCTTTGAACTGTCAAAAGCATCGGGAAGTCCGCCCCAGCCAACATATTTAGACAGTATTTCTTTTTCAGATGGTGTTGCCTCTCTTCCCTCTTCCTCGATAGTCTTAAGTGTCCTTATTGCATCTACATTTCTCTGAAACTTCTCTTTAGGTGAACCTTCACCAAGATGTTCATTATTTATTACATAGTTTTCTGCATTTTTTGCGCTTTCTTCGTTATCGGTCACTTTTAATTCAGATACTTCCGAAATTTCTGAATTATCTGAATCATCTGATATTTCTGAAACAGACTGATTGCTGTAATAATTGTTATACTTAATCCTAAATTCCGTGCCGAGTGTGTTTAGCTCGACAGCTTTCTTAGCGTCAAAAAATCCTTCTGATCTTACAAAAGCACCTGTCTCAAGATTAAAGATCCCATAACCCTTTATAAAAGGATCAAGAAACTCATTTCCACTCAAAACTGCTTCTTCTACTGTTCTGAAAGCCATTCTTGTCACATAATTCGAGCCACTTGTCTGATATGTCACAAGCTGATACGGAACACTATCAAGCTGTCTTCCTGCTGCATTACAAAGCTCCTGCATACGGTCCGGAAGATAGTAATTCATATGTTCCAGTAGTCCGCCCACACCGTCACCAATATCTTGACGATCTTCAAACTCATAACCGTCTGCATAGGTAAGGGTAAATCCAACCTTTTCGTAACCGAGGTATTCATAATATGATTCTTCATCTGATTCATGCCAGTTGTCATATGAGCCATACTTTTTAAGAAGTTCCATCTGTTTAGCGTGACGGCTCAGATCAGCTTCATGCATTATCCGGTCATATTCTGCGACAGTATATGTCTTTCCGACTTCAAAAAGCTGGCTTTCCGAATAATTAACCGTTACATAAGGTGCAGTTATCTCTTCTTTTTCTTTATCATTTTCTTTTTCCTTCTCATCATCAGTCTTTAAGAAATTCCATATGTTTAGCTCGTCTTTTTTTGGTTCTTTTTTTAGTCCATCTTCAGAAACTATATCACTAAGGATATATTCCTGTGCCTCTGCTTCAGTGGCAAAAGTAGGCATTTCGCCTGATCTTTCAGTATAATAGTCACGAAGACTCGTATCCCAAATGGCAAATCGGAGTTCAACACTTTCATCGTCCGTCCATTCCGTTACTCTATACAGTTTCAATGGATTTTTTTGTTCCGTTTCAGTCGGACGGAATACTCTTGTCCCATCAGCTCCAAACTCTGCTTCATACTTGTTTATCTCATCTTCTGCTTCCTTATCAGCTTCTTTAGAATGCAGCTTTTCTATTACATCAGCAGATGGTTCCCGTAACATATTTCCATCAAGGAAGTATAATTTAGAACTTAAAGAACTTAGATCTTCAAATTTTTCTATATCAATACTTTCATCATCTATATAAGTTATCAACGATAATTCGGGAAGATCCACTGTAAACAGAAGTTCATGTTCAGTTCCGGTTTCTTCATCAAGCCAGTTTGAAAAAGATATAGCAATATCTGAAATATCAGTAAAATCCGCTTCAATTACAGTCTCACGACTGCTGCTTTTGATCAATCTATTGATATTCTCTTTAAGATTATGGAAAGTCAGATATTCTTTTCCTGAAAAGCCTGCCTGTACGGTCTCAAGGATCAGTCTGTCATGCATTTCCTTTTGTTCTGCTGACAGATACCTGTCTGAAAAAACTAATTTTTCTATCCTCTGAGCTACAACATTCCAGTTAAGCAGTATCGTTGCATCCGGATCAAGCAGGCTGCCTTTTCTAAGCTTGAGTCCTTTGGAATCATGGTCTTCGAAACTATGATCACTTCCTGGAATCCCGTTGGAACTTCCACCTAAGCCATATTCTTTTCGTAAAAAATCGGTAAATTCTTTTCTGTCATGACCTTCTATCACAAAATCATAAATACGGAATTTCCCGAATGAAAAACCACTTCCTTTTGTAAGAGCAAGATCTATCTCATCTTGAGTGATAAAACTTTCCTTTATCACTTCAACTTTATCCAAGTTCGGAAAAACCCTTCTGCTTTTGCCAAAAGAACCCGTATAGCCGACTGCATATTCAAACAGATCTGCATCAAATTCGTGAAGTCTGGAGCTACTTATATATCTTCGAGATAGTTTTCCATTATTTATAAGTAATATCTTGTCATAAACATCACGGTAAACAGCCTCAAGTCTTTCTTTAGATGATAAAGCTTCCTTTATTCCTTCAAGAGTATCCGGAAAAGTATTCTTCATCTCAAAGCTTTTCGGTTCTTTTAAGCTTATATCTTCATCGGTATCTATATAATCTCTGAAAAAGAAAAAAATCCTCTCTGCCAGTTTATCCTTATAGGTCTGCTCATATACATAAGCTGTGTTATCATCTACATATTCCCCTGCTTCGATGATGCTTCTTGTACGACTTTCAACTTCTTCCCAAGTAAGAGTCAGATCCGGATCTACCCTTGCACTATCTCCATAGGAAATATTAAACCCATCGGCATTATAAAAAACGGCAACATCCTTGCCGTTTATCTCAAATCCTTTTCCGCCTGTTCCATATTCCCTGCGAAGATACTCAACCATAGTTTCCGTAACAAGGTCTTCGCAGTATTTCTCATAGATGTTAGCACGGGTATTTTCTTTGCCACTACCCGTCTTTAGTATTTCCTTGATCACTTCCTCCGGAATGACAACAGCGGCTTCAGCCTTATGTTTCCTTTCGGAAATTTCATCAGCTTCTGCCGCCATTATTGTTCCTATCTGTTCAGTTATAAGAGGAAACAGAGTCATCTGTTCGTAGGAAACCTCTGTTTTCACTCTGTTATCCTGTTCTTCTAATTGTTGTATACTATCTCCGTCAAAACTATCTCGTCCACTCTGTTCTGTATATTGTTCATCCTGCGTACCCACTCCATCTCGTCTATCTCCTTCAGTTCCTCGGTCACGCCTTCCTTCTCCATCAGTTCCTTCGTCAGTCTCTCTGCTCTCTCCTCTGCCGACCTCTGTATCTCCATACAATGATCGTAAAGAGTCCCTCTCAGCTTCATCGCTCCGTATCTGCCCCTCTTGTGCTGTTCCAGATAATCCATCCGAAGATTCCCGTATCTCGTCAGTTCCTCCTCGTCCTCCTCGGTCTCCTCCTCCCCGAATCCCAGATCCGGTATCAGATAATCCCCTTCCCAGTGATAGGTCAGACCGAATTTCTCCGCTAATGTCTGTTCCTTCTCCTCTGTCTCTTCCGTCGCTATGTTCTGATTCATCATATCTTCCATACTGCAATCCTCCGTTTTCTGCGTTCTTCACAATTAAATCTTCATTTTCTGCGTTTTGAGGTTTAAGGACATCATCCGGACCGGAATCCAAAGGCATCATCCCTATGCCACTTTCACGCTTTAAAGCATTATACGCACTGCTTATACCATTTTCAACCTTTTTTTCTTCATTTTTCTGAATTTCTACATGATTATCCTTATCATTTATCTTCTGTCTTTCGGCTTTTCTATCAAGAGCTTCCACAGTACGGCAGATATCCATAAGCACGGGTTCTGTCACGGTCGAAATTGCATGACCGATAATGTCTATGCTGTCAATGGTATTAAACTCTGTTATCCCGTTAAAATTCAGATCAGAAGTAAGCTGCTCTGCATCAAGACCGCATCTTGAGAAAATAAGATAAGATATACCTGCTGTCATTGTATCTTCAGCTATCTGTCTTCTGTCTGCTTCGGAATAACCGTTTATCTTACTTGCAGACATATCTTCGCCGAGATATTCCATAACAGTATCAGCATAGTCTTCAGCTATTGACCGTGCTATCTGCTTTATCCTAAATGCAAAATCTTTGGAATCATCTGTTTTTCCGTAAGTCTTTTCAAGTCTTTCTACAACCTGTCTGCCGTAAGCTTCTTTATACACCCAAAGCTCCGGTAGATGACCGTTTTTTAATACTCTTACATCCTTTACATCAAAGATATATCTTAGCCTATGCTTCTTTCTGTCTTCAATAAGAGCTATCCCCTTTGCTCCTCTTTTGATCCAACAGCCCATTCTTTTGTTCCATATATCAATATTCGCTGCTGCTGTTGCGTCCGGACGCTGTATATGAATGAGAAGCTGGTCCTCAAACTGATACCTGTACATCCTCGATGCAGTAACAAGAAACTTCTTCCATTCTTCTGCACTGCTTGCGAGCTGCTTTGTTGTGTCATCCGAAAGCTGTGCTACTTGATAAAACCTATTGCTTGCCATAACCCTCTTCTCCTCCTATCTTTCGATAAAGCAACAAAAAAACAGCTATAAGATATCCTTATAACTGCTTTTAATGAACTTGTATTTAGTTTTTATTTATTTTTCAGCTAATATCATTAGAAAATCCATCTTCCTTTATTTCTGTCATTTTTTCATCATATTAACATCGGAATAATGCTCTCTCAAAAATCACTTCTACAATAACTCGTAAAAACACATATCATATAAGTCAGTAAGATTATCTCAATAATAATTATAACCAAACCGACCTGCATTTTGTATTTCCCCCTTATAGACTCAAATCATAATCTGCATTTGCAACCTTTAATTCATCAATCCAGTCAAGGCATTCAATATATCCACCTTTGTAAACAGTCTCGTTGTCTTTAGCAGAATCCGATGTTTCTCTTCTTACTTCGTACACATCACCATTTTGTCTGATCCAGTAATGCCCACCGCCGGTATATACATTAACCTTTATATTTTCTTCACCTCGGCTATATTTTTCCAATACTGCCTTTCGGATCAGATCCGCATCGAATCCTTTTTCTTTCAGCTCAGTATTTAGGGATTCTTCTGTTTCAAGTCCTGCTAACCTTAGATCATATATCCTAATAGATCCAAGCGAACAGTTTGAAAGGATAATAGGTTTCCCTTCCGTTTGTTCATAACTCATTGACGGACACAGACCGGTATATTCCAGATCACGGAAAACTTGCTGAAAAAGATCATAATCAAGACATCCTATATTCTTATGAAATATCTGACAACCATCCGAATATGGTACACTGATCCCAAACATACCAACACCCGGTCTGTAAAATGATTCCCATTTTTCATCCGAGATTATCTCATAATGCTCACATATCCTGTCGAATATATCAAGGACCTTATCATGACTGAAATCTCTTATTGCATAATTCAATTTCGTATAGTCAAAACCAGATTCTTCCGATATCTCAATGAACTTTTCATCCCATTTGTGCCTAAGTGCTTCTGCTATATCACTCGGTTCCCCATCCAGAACTCTTATCTGCTCATTGTATATCTTCATGCTTATCTCATTTTCTATCATCCGTTCAATGTCTTCATGATCGTCCATATCGTGATCCATATATCTTTCTTCATACTGCACACGGTAATATTCTGCCACACTACCATAAACTGATTCTATCCTATCAAGATCATCATACATACGACATTATCCTCACTTTCTTGCGTATCAAAGTTCCCTTCCGTTATTTTTCATATAACTGTCAAGATTAGTCAGATATTCATTTACATCCTTGAACCCCTGCGGAGGAGGCTGTATCTCTACTCTCTTATCCCTTATGATTATCTGAATGGCTTTGGCAGCGTTTATTCCTGCCCCATCATTATCAAAGTGCAGATAAAGAGTCTGTATCTCCGGATATTCTTCAAATGTCTTTGTCAGACAGACCGGAACCTTTGTCTCGGCTATGTTTTCTTTCGGTGCATATATACCGGAGAGAGACAGATAATTGAAATTCCTAAAATCCAGTCCGCCCATCTTTATTATTGTCGCATAGCTAAGCAGATCTATCGGAGCCTCGAATACATGAAGTCCTTTTAACTTGTCCTGCCCGTATACTGTAGCTGCGCAGTAGTAATTAAAACCATAAGCACGGTCAGATCCTGCTGTTGTACCCTTAAACCCGGAAAAAATACCCCTCACATTTGCAAGATGTGCGGTTCCGTTTCTGTCAGTCCCGAGAAAGACTACACTTCTGTACTCCTTATCTTGATAAAGAGTGCCTTTTTCGATAAAGAAGTCGATCACTTCTCTGTCTATCCCTCGGTTGCTCAAATACTCTATCATCTTGTCATTATTTATATCTCTTTCAGGCACTATAAATCCTCTATCCCTTTGAGAATTCTGTTGATTCTGAGAGTTCTGAAAAGTCTGAGAACTACTCTGCTGTGCCTTTGCAATATTAACCTTTTCAAGAGGTGATTCATCAAGAACCTTTAATACGGCATCTTGAAAAGACAATCCTTCCGTCTTGATCAGAAAATCAATAGCATTCCTGCCGCCTATACCTTGGGAATACCAATTCCATCGTCCGTTAGTAGATAAGCAGAGAGAATTGTGATCGGCAGTACAGTAGTCTCTGCCTTTTCTTACAAGCTGCACACCCGTCTGAACAAAATAATCATATAAACCGATTGATTTTGCTTCATCTATCTTTTCCGGCGGTATATATACTTTTCCGCTTTTATATCTTACTATATCTGCCAAATGCCATCCTCCTCTCCTGCTTTGCTGATTCATTACCGGCAATACTCTACACTTCTTTTCTTTAATTCTTATTCCTCGTTTACATAGAAGTCATATGCCATGTACTCGGCATCACTTATGCTGCCCAACTTTCTGATCGTGCTATTGACAACACGATATATATCTGGTTCTTCCCGGTAATCCTCCATACATCTCATAAGTTTTCTTATGAGAGCAACTCTGGAAATCTTAACCTCTAAATTAAAGGAGTTTATCAGACTTTTTTCTTCGGTTGTAAACTCCATCATTTTATATGTTGTCATCTTTCTATCCTCCAGTCTTTATGTTCGTTGGTTATCTCGGGATCAAACTCAGGTGGTCTCGGAACAACCGGATTGTCGCTATTATGGTTCAGCTCCATCCTTACATATTCTGCCCATTCCTGCATCTCGTCAGCATATACATCTCCGTAAAGTGTACCCGGAGCAAAATGCTCTGCTTGATCACTCAAGTCCATTATGGTGTAATGTCTTTTTAGATGTGAGATGATATTGTCAGGCAGTCTGAGATAATCAATGAAGTTATCTCGGCAGGTAGAAATATCTATGTTCTGTACTGTCTCATACAGGTGGTCATTAAACACATAGCTTATCTTCATCTTCAGATAAATGCTTCGGTCTGAAAGAACTTCCTCCGGAAGTTTGCTGAACTCCTGCACTGCTTTCAGAAGATTGATCTTCTTAGGCTGTATCCGGTCTGTATTACTATATGCAACATCGATCATAGGCCAAGCAGAGTCATAGCCTCTATCTCTGTATATCTCAAGCCGTTCAACATAGTTTTCCGACAGAGATTCTTTTCCTTCGTTTTTTACTGTATTGAGATAAATGATGTTGCCATCTTCGGATATAGGCTGTTCATTAAGCCTTCTGAAAGCCATATCCTCATCCTTTTTATTTGGAAGTGATACAACAGCCGATATATCCTTTGCCAGATTATTTTCAGATAGTTTCGTAAGGTTCCTGCCGATATAATCATACTTAAAGTCAAAATAAGAATTAGGGGAATACTGCATAATACTCACACCTATACCATTTGCTTCAAGGTACTGGTTAAGATACTGGAACTGTGCATTTTTATCTGTAAGGACTTCTCTTATCTTTTCTTCATTTCCATGTAAAACGAAATCACCATTATATGAACCATTTGGATGAAATACATGAACATGAAATACGGTCTTAACATCAGATGCACTATCCTTTTTATCAAAAACTGCCACACCCACCTCGGCTGCTTCTGCTTTGCTGAGTCCGAGCTTGGTCTGTACCACCTGCCTTATCTTATCTTCTTCCGAAAGTGTCTTGCCGAGAGATGTAGAAAGCACTCTCTCAAGGTCACGGATGATATATGAAGCAGATGTCTTTATGCTTTTTGCAAACATCTTGAGATAGCCTACATCTTGAGACTTGCCCCAGTCCTTAACATAGCTCAGATCAAAATCTGAAGTATCAAACCCAAGTGATTCACTTATGATATATGCGGCACTTTCATATCTGATCCGATTTTCAACTTTCTTATCCTCGGGAATATCTTTTCTCATTATCCTGCTCTCAGCTACTTTCTGAACAAGAACTTTTAATGTATCAGCTTCTGACATTCCCGTTTTGATCGTTATCACATTTTTTACCATGTCATAACTGCCTTTGAAAGAATCATCACTTACATTCTGAAAAACAACCTTTGCCGTAGTACACTTCTGAAGAGCAGATGATATTTTCACAAAATCACCGGCAGCCTTCTTTAGTTCATCCTCGGCAATATTGATCTTGGCACCTCTTGTCTGGGATATATCAAATACGAATGTTCTCTTGAAGGTAAGCTCTGAATGCTTTTTTATTATCTTATTTCCTTCCGGATCAACTTCATGAGTATCTTCTTCAGTTGTAACCATCATAGGAGTGATGATAGGTATTCCCCTCTCTCCCCGGACCACATTTCTCTGATAATTCTGAGACCAGTCATTATAGCCTGCCACCATTGTTGCTGACGGACGCTGCATTGCTATCAGTACACAGTTAGCAAATGAATAACTGCGAAATCTCGACATTATCTTCAGATAATTAGTGTATTCATCTGAACTGAAAAAAAACTTGATACCCTCATTAGCTCGGTCAATACTCTCTTCTACCCTTTTATCTCTGTTCGTATTCAAAGATATCCCTCCTTCCTATTTTTCCATATATAATAAACAATAAAAAAACAGACCATGTTCTGATCTGTAAACATCTAATGTTTTAAAAAAACTCTGATATATAATTATCACTTAATAAATCTGATACATTTCCTTCTACATTAGAAAGCCTTGATTTTCTATATTCCGGTTTATAATCTTCCGAAAACAGATCAGAACACTCCTCTCTTAAACTACAGAAGGTGGAGGAACTGTTATATCCTCCTCCCACTATGACGGAATCCAAAAGCTGCACACCGAGCATTTTACCAATATCACTTAGTTTTTTTGTGACCATTATATCGGCAGCAGAAGGCGCTATATCTCCCGACGGATGGTTATGTATCAAAACGATCCTCTCTGTATCTGTAAGTAATGCCTGCTGAAATACTATTCTTTCATCTATTACTGATGCATCTATACCTCCCATAGATATATAAGAAAAATGTTTGGGTTTTCCATCATTATCTATATTCAGAACACATACCGTCTCCCGATTATACATAGCCATCTCTTTACCCATGATATTGATTGCATCCTCTAAAGTATCATTTACTCCGGCATATTTTATTCCCCCGGATCTGATCACCCGGATATTTTTCTTATATGCTTTTTGGTAATCTTTAATCTGAGGTTTCTCATCAACAGCGTAATCTACGCTCTCAGCCGTCTTTGAAGACGAATACGAATTATCGTGTTGTTTAGAAAAGCTGAAATATGTTCTCTGTGCATCTACTTGAATTGTGTCAAGATATCGCATATGTAATGGACTGCAGAATTCCTTTAACCGGTCCGTATAAAGTCCATCAACCAAGCGATAATTCTCAAAAGAACTGAATGGTATATAATGCACGAGGCAGACACCGGAAGCATTTTCATACAACAATGATTTCAGCATATCCTTCGGTTCATCCAGATAATACCTCAGATCATTTTCTTTCATATATGTCATATCCAAAATATGAAGAGGTGAATCAAAAGCCATAAGTGCATATAGATTATTCCTGCCATCATAAATCTCGCTTGAAAAAGAAAAAATCTTGTAAGGTTCATCCATATTCATCTGATTATATTCCCCATACTCTCTATTAAAGTATTCGGGGGAAAACCGTACCCTTATCTCTCTGAACAAGTGATGTTCCATAGGCAGCTCCTAACCAAAGGTAACCCTAACGGGACCTTTATCAATATTTTCATCTATGAACCGACTGAGTTTCTCCTTATCTTCCGGTGTTGAAATGGTTATAGTTGTTGTTTCAGATGGTATATTGTTCTTGTCATCTATCACTTTTTTCACCTCCTCAAAATTATCGGGAAAACGAGCTTTCCATTTTAAGTATTCAGTTTCAGAGTCAGGATCATCCGGATTCAGTGATTTATTTTTGCCATACCATGCATTGAGATAGTTAGCAAATAAGTCGTATTTTTTTGTATCAGAGAATAAACCGTATTTGTCTGATGGACACATATTATTATCAAATGATAAGGTTGTTTTATTCTCATCACGATCTACAGTCATTCCGTATTCTTCTTCCAAATAGAATAGAATCTGCATTATATCTTCTACGGAGTTGATACTATTATCCGAAAGAGCAGAAATATCAACATCAAGTTTTTCAGCTAATTTTTGTCGTATCTCAGTTTTTGGAGCCATAATATTGCTTTCATATTTTCTTATTCTTGAATCCGCTGTAGTATCTGAAAATCCGATTTCCACTCCCAACTGTTTTTGAGTCCAACCCTTAAGTTTTCTATATTTCCGTATTTTGTCTCCAAGAGTGAAGGAAAAATAATTATCCGAGCTATCATCTTTCATTTTCTTCATCTCCTTCAACCATCATATTTTTTACATTATCATCAATATTCAAGAAAATATCATTTCTCTTTGTTGTAAAATCATCAATAAGCCTGTCAAGTGTAGATCTACTTACTCCCAGTCTTGATGCAAATTCTCTTTTACCAATTTCTCTCATCAAATAATCTTTATATAGTTCTTCAAAATTTGGAAAATCTTCATAGGAAAGATTGTTTTCATTTAATAGTCCTTTATAATATAATACTTCTTCAATCAGATTTATAACATATTCTGGTGGGTTTGATACACCTTGTTCCCATCTTGAAATATTTATAGTAGGTATATTAAGGAGTTTACCAAATTTATTCTGTGACAATCCTGTTCTATTTCGCATTTCTTTTATTGTCATTTTTTTATCCTCTGCCTCACCATAAATTTGCCTACTTAAAAACCCCTGCACCTTGGAGGATATGCAGGGGCTTTCTTTCAGCCGGTGAGCCTACATTTAAGGTCACCTTTTTTACATTCTTATCTTCTAACTATAGTTACTTATTCAACTTCTTCCTTACTACAAGAACAACACCTGCACCAAGAAGTCCTGCTGCAAGAAGTGATATGAGAAGGATAAGCGGTATGCTGTCTCCGGTCTTCGGTGAGCTGCTTACGGTTATCGTCTGATCTTTATAAATCGGATGTATCTTTTTCTTCATAGTTCTTCTTTTTTTCTCTTAATATGTCAAGTTCCCGCTGAAGTTCATTAATTCTTTGCTTAGTTCGAATTTCCATCATCTCTATATTGTCAGAGTCGTCCTTTATTATACTACCTTTATCCAAATATCCTTTTTCTTTCAATACATCATATAATGCTGTGCCATGATTATAAAAATGCCACTCAATATCATTAGTGGGATTACCGTTTTCATCCAACACAAGAGGTTCATTTATTGACTCCATAAACTCTGTTATTATTTCTCTGGTAACATCATTATCAAACCAGCTATATGTGCTGTATATATTTTTCTTTCCGTCTTCCATCAGCAAAATAATACTATTATCGTAATGAGGAATATTATTTATTACACAAGCACTTTTGATAGCATTTCTCTTTTTTCTGTTATCTTTAGAAATTGCGTCTAATTGTTTATCATACATTTCTGATACATGTGCCATATGCTTCATATTCAATAATTGATATTCTTTTTTTTGTTCTTCTTTTCTATTCTGTTCTTCATATAATTCGTTAATATTTCCCATGAATATACTCCCTTTTAACAGAATTTTAGTAAGTGTCTTGACGAGTGGAGCAGACACTTCAACCTCACTATAAAGCTGTCAAGTCAGCCCTTTGTTTTTCTTTTATTACAAGCTGAAAGAGGAAAGCCCCTGCGTTTCGACAAGGGCTTCTTTTCAGCAAGTATTTCTAATGTCATTCAGTTACTTATCATATTTTATTTATTAAGTCTTTTTCTTACTACAAGTGTTATTCCCATACCGAGTCCTGCGATCACGAGTATTGCTATCAGCAGTATAATCGGCATTGTATCACCTGTCTTCGGTGAGCTGCTGACGGTTATCGTCTGGTCTTTGTCGTTCAGATCCTTGTGATCGCCTACGAGTTTGAGAACTGATCCATCACCCTTAACATCAACATACACTTCCTCAAATACAACATATTTGCCGCTAAGTGAAGCTCCGCTGAAAGTAGGGAATGTCACATCTACTGTGCCATCTTCTGTTGTACACTCGAATGACTTTTCAGCTCTGATTTCTTTTCCGTTAACCTTGACGGGATTTCCGTCCTTGTCAACGAGAACTGCTTTTGCAACATATTTGTAACCAACTTTGAAATTCTTATAAAGTATGGTATCGGTCAGGCTGATGTCTTTTTTGTTGCTGAAACTTGCGGTTGCAACTTTTGTTTTTACCTCACAAAATCTTACGGTTTGCTCATCATCATCTATGGATGCCTCAACACAAATAGCAAGGTTTCCATCGCCCGGATAGCAGCTTTCAAAGGCCACCACACTCTCACCGGGGAGTTTCAAAAGTCTGGCGTTAAACTTAAAAGTCAGCTCAACGGTTCCTGATCCGGTTTCGGATGCTGTAAAGGTTGTTTCTGCAGTTATGGGATTGCCATTTTCGTCAAGAAGTTCTTTTCCTGTTGATTTTACCATTAGCGTACCGCGCATTATATAGCCGCTCTTGCCGGGGATGAGGTTGGAATACTTTACAACATCGACCAGCGTAACTTCTTCATCCGGATATGCGATGTGTGTTCCGGTCTCAACATCCGTAAGTGTTGTCCTGATGGTCGGGACAGTCAGCTCCTGCTCAGAACTGTTAATGTCATTGTGTGTCGCTACGACTGTGCCTTTGGTGTTAACCAACTCCTCAAAAATTACAATATCTTTACCCTTAAGTTCTTCTTGTACTCCTTCGGGGATGATAAATTCTACATCTACTGTTCCATCCCAGCCACCGATTTCATTGTTCTTGGCTCCGCTTGTGAAAGTAGCTGTTGCTTCAAGTCTCTTACCGTTAAGAATAAGTGCTTCGCCGGTCTTTTTGTCCATTGCGACTCCGCGAAGGGTAAAAGTCGAGTTAGGCTCAACATTGTATATGCTTACAGTATCGATGAACTTGCTCTCTGTACAGAGGAGTTCGTTCCTGCCATTTGTACCCTTTGCTGTTGTAGAGATGACGGGGTTGTAAGTCGTTTGAGGGGTGCTTTCTATCGATGCGTGGACTGCCACCTCAATTCCTGTTTCCTCTTCCTCAACTCTTTCAAATGCCACGATCGTAGTCTTTTTCTTTTTAAGAATCTTTGCGTTGAAAGTAAATGTGATATCCACATATCCGTCGCTTGTCTCAGCCGTAAAGGTCTTTGAAGCTGTTATCGGCTTGTCATTTTCATCGAGAAGTTCCTTGCCGGTCTCCTTATTCATCAATGTGCCTGATACGACATAGCTGCGGCCTACTTCAAGCCCCCTGAAAGCCACGCGGTCTACTATTGTGACGGTGTCCTCGATATTTGAAACAGTCTTTGTTCCGTCCGGTGCTGTTGCTTCGGTTCCGATAGTGGGAACTTTTACTGTCTGATCAGCATCATCGGGATCTTCGTGCTTCAGAGGGAACTTAACTACTGTATTAAGATCATCATATGTTTCCTTAACTTCTGATCCTTCTGTTTCTGTTCCAAGATAAAGTTTTTCATAGACAACAAATGTACTTCCATCGAAATCTGTCAGATCAAGATCCTCGAATACAACCTTGACTGTTCCACATTTTTCTGTTGATGATTTTTCCTTGCCACCCTCAGTTGTAAATGTGGTCTTTGCTGTTACAGGATTTCCATCCTTATCTGTAAATGCCTTGATATTTCCGTCTTCGTCCTTGATCATAAGGCTTCCAACGAGTGTATAAGTTGTATCTGATCTGAGCCATTTGTACTCACAGATATCTGTGAGCTTCTGACCGGGTTTTGCAGGAAGAGTCTTAATATTTCCGTTTTCGGTCTCAAGGACTGCAAGAGTTCCTATCTCGGGATAAGGAGTATCATAGATCACTTCTGCTGTGTCAGTCTTATCATCTTCAAATACTCTTGTTACATGATCTTTTGTTACTTTTACTGTTATAGGCTTCGGAAGGATCTGATACTTTCCATCATCTCCTGCAAGCTCTTCGATCTCATATGTACCTACGGGAAGTGCGCCCTTAGTATCATCTACTGCTTCAGCTCCGCCACCCTTAGTAACATACTTAAACCAAACGCCACCATCAGAATGTTTCTTGTATACTGATTCTGTAGAAACATATCCGTTTTCATCTGTTGTAACTGTTGCTGTCTCTTCTGTTTCTTTGTTGGTTATCTTAAACTGAATTCCTTCAAGGTCTTTTCCGTCATAGTCCTTCTTCTGGATTGAAAGGTCTCCTCTTTCTGATTCATCGGAAATGAGCAACTGATTCTGAACATCAGTTTTAAGCGCTATCTCCGTTGATCTCTTTCCATCATCGGTAATTAGAACGGGACCTTGTTTTTCATATCCAGCACTTTGACTACCTTTTACATCTAATACAAAACACATTTTAATAGGAGCTTTTTTACCGTTAACCGTTGCAGTTGCTCCGTCAAGGCTATATCCATCGGGTGCTGTTGTCTCCTCTACAGTAATGTAACCAAGCTGAAGGTCAAGTAAAGTATCAGTCTCACCTTTTGCATCTGTGGTTAATGTGTATGTATGGTCAGGTTTCTTCTTGGAAAGCTGTTCAAAGGTGAAATTTCCACTTGTGAGTTCCGAATAATGTTTGATAGTAAACACTGCACCTTCAAGCTTAGGAGCTGTTGCACTTGTTCCACCCTGCTTTGTGATCTTGATATTGAAAGGATCAAATACAGGTTTATCTTTCACATCGATCTGATAAGGTGTAGATGAACCAAGATATGATGCCGGAACAGTTTGCCTGAATATATCATTTTTCTGATATCCATGGCCTACATACACTTCTCTGAACCAGAATGTGGTGTTTTCCATCTTTCCATCTTTGACAGACATATAATCAGTAACATTTATTGTGTTGGAAGTACCACCATCTTTATTTGAGATAGTAAATGTTCCTTTACGATTCGTATCACCATTGGCATCTGTTTCGTTAGTATATATAGCGTACTTGGTGTTAGCTAAAGTGTAGTTAGGATTACTTAAACAGCTTGTATCTGATGATGATTTATTAATTCTTATAGGAAGCGGCACAGATTGATCAATAAGAGCATCCTCCTGCTTAATATCTCCTGTATAGTCGGGATTATTTATCAAATCCACGCCGGTCTTACTTTTAGCCGTTATACCGTAGTATATCTTATAAGTATCAGCCTTAAGCATTATATCTGCGGCTGTTCTTGCTCCTGTTACAATATAGTTGTCATTCTTTGATGCAGCCACATCTTCTTGAAGTACAAATGGTCCGAAGTTCGTATATTTTGAAGCATCACTCTCAAGAACCATTCTCGTAATCTTTGCATAATCAACATTATGATTGGTTGATACTACTTCCGCTGAAAAGAGTGAACTTACATCTTCACCTACTTTTACAGACTTAACCCAACCATCAGAACCAAGTGTCATCTGAAGATAAGTTACTTCTTTTCCCTGTCCATCTAAGAAGAGTTGTCCTTTAAGGTCATATACTATTCCTTCCGGAGAAAGGAAACGGCTCATCTTATCATCTTTATGAATAGCAATGTAGTAATTTACCGGAACATAATTTTGTCTATTATAAGTGTAAGTAATAAAATCCTGCCATGCGTCACTGTCACCCGACTTTACTTTCTGACGGCAGAAATAAATAATAAAGTTTGTTATCGTGCTGGGAACATCTGAGTTCGTCCCAACCATATTCTTAATTGATGATGCCATATCGGATCTGCCAACAAGATTACAATAATTATTAACTCTTGTCTGATCATTAAGGCTTGTAACAGCAGTACCCTGTCCTGCTTCATACATGATATAAGCAAGTGTATAATGAACCTTCTGATAATTATTCAAAACCGTCTGAGGATCTGACTGATTGATAATATAAGTATAGATTACCCTTTTCATCAAATCAGTATAAGCATTGTTTGCCATCTTATAATATCTTACAGAAACATTACCGTTTCCATCAAGGCTAACTCCATATGTAGGATCGATACAGAAAGCCCATGGATTTGTATTATCACCAGTCTTTATGGACATACCATGAAATCCGCCTCGTGAGCCATAATAATCATCGGGAACCTCACCTTTAATCTTTTTGATAACACCTTGATCATTTACTAACTCAGACATAGCCCAATCCGGTGTAGTCCTATTTGCCGCACCAAGATTTTCTTCATCACCATCATTTGAAATATCTGTGGGTGAAGCATCAACCTTGAGTACCTTAACGATACTCTTCACACTTTTAACCTTGGGAACAAGTACAAAATGAGGTTCTTCAAAAGAAAGATCCTTAGCAGCGTTTACTCTCTCATCTGCTACGGGTTCATTAGTATTTGAAGATACACTTTCTTCTGTTGTAGTAGTTTCCTCGATCACATCAGTTGCTGTTGCATCTTCGATTGACTCGATCTGAGCATCGAAGTTGTCTGTCACTTTTCCGTCTGTTCCAAGATATTCGATGTAAACCTTTCCATCCTTTGAGCGAACTTTCGCACTGCTGTCATCACCTTTCTTGATCTTACTGAAATCGATAGCTTTGATGGTATCGGTCTTACCTGCATATGTAATATACATTTCATATATGACATCTGCTTCAGTCTTGAAATAGAGACTACGGTTTTCATTAACTGAGAAGACTTCACCTTCGGGTATGAGGTTTACACCCTGCGGATCATTCTCCTTGACAATAGACAACGAAGATATATCTGATCCTAAAAGGTTGGACAGATTTATCTTTTCAACACCGGATTCCTTATCTCCGATGTACAGTTCGCTTTCTTCTTCGTCTGGAACATCTGTCGGTGTAGCTTCTGCCGCATTAGATATATTCCCGGCAAGAGACATTATCATAACAAATGCTAAAACGAATGAAGTAAGCTTTGTTAACAAGTTCTTTTTACTCATGTCCTCTACTCTCCTTTCACATGAATTTTTTAATACAACAAAAAAGGACAGATTCATGTTTTAAGTCTGTCCAAATAACTTATATATAAAAAGCAGCTACAAGATAACTCTCATAACTGCTTGTTGTTTTCCTATATTTACTTCTTAAGCTTATCGGCATATTTTTGAAGCCTTTTAACCAGTTCTTCATTACTTGCTGAAAACAAATTTTCTATTTCAATATACATAAGCTGTCACCTCTTTTCTATCTTCTTTTACTTTACTCAACTTTTCCACCTTCATAGTAGGCGGCTTTCTTTATCGTCCAGACTGTATGACTCTTTTCAGGAAAAGTCTTCTTTACTTCCAAATACTTCCAACAAAGATGTTCGGCATTACAACCATCCCCTCTCGGGCTGAACTTGCATTCTACATTTGATTCAATAACGCCTTCACCCGGATGCGCTTTCCTCTGTGCCTCTATCATCTGATCAACTTCTGTCTGAGTGTATTTATTACCGCAGAAAGGACACCAGAAAGTAAGTTCATTCTGCCTTTCAAACGATGGACTACAGATATATTCAAATGATTTTGTGTCCACAACCTTTTTCTTATCCCATTCCGCAGGATGATAAGTTCCTTTTCCACATTTGGTGCAATACTTATAAGTTACTGTCCTTTTACTTGCATCTTTTGTGACCTTCCATTTTTTATATGTAGGATAATTACCTGTAGCCCAACCATGACCTGCCCATGAATCATTTGGATAAGTTTCTGCTATAACTTTTTGTGTAGGACCACAAGATCCCATTTCATTTCCACAAGGACATCTTCTTACATCAGCTACTTTATCGTAAAGCCTTCCACAATTATTGCATTCATCATATCCTCTATATTCAGAATTTTTATATATAAGCGGACTGTCAATATCCCATTCAACCTGTCGTTCATCAATATAGCCTTCTTCCGGTACAAATTCCTCAACAGTTCCTGTAGCCCACTCATGATCGCAGGTGTCGGGATCACTTTCACTATATACACCGTACCATGCGATGCCTTCATCTCTCCATCCTGCTGTAATAAGATTATTGATCTCATTCTTGCTAACAGTATAATGGTGAGAACCTGCACCCGTACAGTTAGGATTATATACTCTGTATAAAGGCACACTTTTTTCTACAGATGAATACCATGCAATGCCTTCATACTCCCATCCTTCCTTTATAAGATTATCTCTTTCTTTTTCACTGAGTGTATAATGATGGTCTCCGGCATTCCTGTTATATATTCTGTATACAGGATTGCCACTTTTAGGAGCATTCCATCCGATACCCTCATATCTCCAACCCACATTGATAAGATTATCCTTTTCTGCAGAATTAAGAGTATAGAAATGCTCTCCGCTGTTCGGATTATAGAGTCTGTAGATAGGATTATATGCAACTCCGGAAGCAGCTCTGACACTAACCATAGGCCATGCTGCAAGTATCATACAGACGGAAATCATTATTACTGCTATCTTCTTTATCACGCTTGATCTATTCATCATAGCTGCTCCCTCCTTAATATTTTCATTACTAAAAAGTCTACTATTCCTTCTAAGTATATTATAGTAAAATGTACATTGTATTGCAAATTTCCCCATACATTTTTGAAGCTGATTTTTATGCTGTGGTACATTTTTATAAATAATACGAATATAAGGATGTGAAAGGAGAAATAAATAATAAAGGCTGTTATATGACTCCACTCATATAGAAGCCTTTATTATTTATTTCTCCTTATCTAATCCTTAAAACAAAGATTCGTAATTTTCGTTCATATCACGCATATTTTCATCATCAATTCCGATGCTCTGTGATGCTTCTGTATAAACAGTGGATATTGCTTTTGTATTTGAATTATAGCTGTAGATACTGTCTGAAAGCACTTCCTCCGGTGAGACTACAGCGGCATTTATCTCACGGACCATATTATTTAAGTTTTCCTCTCCAATCTCTTTTCCAAATGATTTGGGAAGAACAATAAATTCATGTATGGACGAGGGTAATATATAAAAGTCACCACCTAATTCAGATCTGATCCTCTCAAATATGCCATCATATGTTAATACATTAGCACCGTTTGTATTTCCGACATTTGAGACCACATACATAGGAGGAGTATCTTCAAACACAAACTCCGGCATCCCGGTCAACTCAGCGAGTTGCGAACTCATCGACTGTATCTTTGCCGGATGGAGTCTTTCTGTATTTGATTGAGCCATATCAAACATTTCTTTTGCTGAAACGCCTACTCTGCTTAATATATCCTCGGTCACCAATATCGAACCTTGATGTCCGTCTGGCATGGTTACCTCTAACCTTCCTACTAATACAAGATCATTAAAACCTTTAATGCTCTTATACGGTGCATTGAGCAACATATCATAGTTTTTATCCGAATTGACAACTCTTGTTACAACATTATCATTAAAATACACCGGATTCATTATTGTATTTATATCAAATGCATTATTCTTACTGAAACTGAGCGATGAAAAAATCTTATCACAGATTTTATTGATGTCCATACCCGAAGCATATGCTTCATATGCATCATCCATCGGAACACTCGGTGCAATCAATGAATCCGGATACTTTACATCAAGAAATGTTTTCTCAACACCATTATTTTTTTGCATGGTACGAGGGTTGATAACAAGATCACCATTTCTTGCAACCAGATTATCCTGAACCGCTTGTATAAATTCTTCCTTGTTCAGCATATCATTATTCCCCCTTTTCCTTATTCATCTTATCAGCGTATGCCTTTAATCTCTCTACGGTATCCGGATTTTTCGTTAACTTAGTTGCGTAAGCAGCCATTTTGTTTACATCATCTTTTTTCTTCTTTTCAGTAAACATATTTTCCATTTCAACATACATAGTTTCCATCTGCTTAAACTCCTTCCTTATTATTCATTTACTTGTTTTTGTTTATATGTTCTTTTATTCCCGAGTCGATTCCATCATTAAAGCCGGCGTTGATTTTATCGACCAGTTTTTTCTCTTGATCAGAAAGCTCTTTGTACCAGCTTTCCTTTTTATAATCTTTTTTATAAGTAAGATGTATTATCTCAATGATTGACATTTCCATTATATCTGCCATGAATTATCACCCATATTCTTTCTTACTTACTGAAAAGGAATCTCTATATCTGTCGGCATGAAATCTTCAAACTGTCTTTGATAATCATCTGTATTCCCGGTATTGGCCGTATTATTTACTGAATTGTTTTCAGCCGGTGTCTGCTGATTCTGAACCGCTATGTTCTGAGCTGTGTTATTCTGTGTTATATTCTCTTGGCTCTGGATGTTCTCATGTTCGCTTCTTCTGCTATCTGCGAACTCTTGTTCCTCAACTATTATCTTGGTACCGTAGATGGTCTGTCCGTCTTTTACATAATTATCGTTCTCAATCCTTCCTGCGATCAGAACTCTGCCGCCTTTACGGAAATACTTAGCAGCAAACTCAGCAAGTGTGCCGAAGCATACACATGAGAAAAAATCTGACTGAGGATTTTCGTTCTGCTTTTTATGTTTTCTCGGAACGGCTATCCTGTATCGAGTATAAGCCTTATTCTCTCCATTCGGACCCGGTGAATATCTTGTTTCCGGATCAGCAACTAAACGCCCGCACAAAGTAACCTTGTTCATTCTTTACCCCTCCTCGTAAGTTTATTCATTATCCAACTTATAATAATCACCTTCTTCAAAAAAATACCCTGCTTTATTCATTTCTTCTTCAACAATATACATCTGAGCAAAAACGATAGAATCAGATAAAAAGTGCCATTTTTCAAGTAATTCTCTTAATAGAGGTGATTCTTTATAAATATTATTTTTCAAATCATTATCTAATAACATAAATTCGTTATATAAGTCTGCATATGCAGAATACATATCGTTATTATGTTTCTTCAAAAGTTTCAAAAAATACATATCATTATTATGATTCTTCAAAAGTTCTAAAAAATATATACTGTTTTTTCTCATACTTAAACATCCTTCTTTTTATTTCCCCATCTTTGCCGAATAAGGTATCGAGTAAAGAATATGAGCTGAAAGAACATTCGGCAGAGTATCCGGATATTCAACTTTCTTTCTATCTTTAACTTTACCAGCAACAAGTGTTTCAAGATTTTTCTTGCTGATGATCAGAAAATCGTAACACTTAGACTTTTTGTTTCCGGGCATCTCACCCTTAAAGCCTTTAACCAGAAATCTCTCAGGCTTATTGTCGGCAGGCTGAAGATACACATCTATATATACAGGTCTTATACTTCTTGTGATCTCGACTATCGTGTCATCCGGAAGGAAAGCTCCCGTATTTATCTCTGAGATAAAAGAATCAATACTATCTGAAAAAAACACCCGACTGACACCTGTATACTTTGCAAACTCCTTGGCGTATTTTTCCTGGCTATGTTTTCTTGCCTGCTTATTTCTATCTCTGCTATTATTATTCCCGGAATCACCCTTCCAAGAATCTATCTTCCGGGTAAGCTCTTCATGGTTATTTATTATTATCTTTTTCTTTCTTCTTGATGCTGCTTTGCCCATCTGATCAACCCCTTATCTTTAAAATATTCCATCAATAGAAAGGTCACTTCCATTAACTGCTGAATTGTTTTCAGCCAAGTGATCTTCAATATTGATCCTTAACTGTTTCATTTCCTGTTTTGTCATTCCCATCGTGTATTCAAAGAATTCTTTTGCTTCTGACAGATCATCTTTTATAAGTCCATCAGCCATTTCTTCAGCTATACTTTGTAAACGGCTGTAGCCTATCATGTTTTCATCCAAATCGGTAAGGCCTCTTGCAAGTGAATATATATCCTTATAGTAGTCATATGCCGAATCCCACTGCTGTCCGTATCTTTTATCCGGATTATAATTAGTCACTATTGCATATGGTGTAGCCTTGTTCGGAATCTTTAGGGCTGTTCTGTTCCCGGGAAGGTTATCAAAAATAACCTCACACCTCGGTTCAGGAGTTTCTTTAATCGGCTGTAGGCGTTCTCCTGTAAGAACATCGAACTCAGGCTCTTTCGCCGCCTCTTCCTTCAATGCAGCGACCCCGGGAGAATCATCTTGTTTTATACTATATTCGTTATCATCCCCCCAACTTGTTCTTGAATAATACGATTTGTATTTTCCGATTTCGTCATAATATCCTTCTCCATTCATTATTTCGGAAGCATATCTGTCAAACTGTTCATCTGTCCCACCTTCAGCAACACATTCATAATTAACATAAACTGAACCGTCATCATATTCCTCTATTATGTCTCCGTCATCACTAATAAAATTATTTACCAATTTGATTTTTCGTTCAGAATTTTTGGATTCCATAGAAGCTTTGAGTTGGTGAGACGCAGCCAGAATAACATCCCTATCTTTTCGCAATTCTTCTGATGCATAGACAAGTGCCTCTCCATCATTTGATACTGCTGCAAGTATTATTTCTTTATCTTCAAGGAGTGAAAGATCATTGCAGTGGAATAGAACTCTACCGTTTTGATTAACAGCAGCAAGGACTAAATCTCTGTACCAAGGTGTTAACGGGTCGATATAACCCAAAGCCCAGTATGTTTGCTGAACAGCTGTCATTGCCACTTCTTTATCAGCACGAAGTTCGCCTGATGCATAGACAAGTGCCTCTCCTTCATTTCTGACGGCAGCAAGAACAATATCCCGATCGTTCCGAAATTCTTCTGGTAAATCATTAATACCAATAGCAAAACCGTAGTCTGACACAGCGGCTAAGACCACTTCCTTATCACCTTTCAATTCCTCAGAGGCATACAGTAGTTCCTTTCCGGAATTTTTTATAGCGGTAAGAACCACTTCCTTATCATTCCGAAGCGACTCATGACAATCTTTTAAAAAACATTTTCCTTCAGAAAGAAGTTTTATGGCTGTCTGTTTATCTCTAACACCAGAAAACTCGTGATTGTAACCATCCCCTATATCTGTCGGAAGTTCCGTATCCATACTATCTTCTATAACAACCTCCCCATATGCTTCTTTATTAAGGAGCTTACCCTCTGAAAGAAAATTATGTGCTTTAAAGTATTCCGGAAATTCTATCCACTTTTGTGATTCTTCATCATAGCTTGCGACTACCTCACCGGTTTCTGTATCAATAATATCACCGAAAATAACAGTAAAAGAAAATTGCTTACCGTCCCGAAATTGAATTCTTATCCTATCGTCATCCACGGGATAGTAATACCTATAATGAAACCTTGATTCCAGATATCCGAGTATGATCTCTTGATCAATAGTAAGCATATAATCATTGAAAGCCATATCTGTATCCCCCTTCTTCTCAAAGTCATTTGCTTCGTTTTCTATAGCTGTATTTGCTTTTTCCAAATCCTCGACATAATCATAATCCCCATAGTCTATGTAATGCCTTTCTTCGGGATAAGCATCAAACCTTACGGTCAGCGTCTTATCGTCTACTTTCAAGATAGTCGCATGATAATTTGCTATCCACTGTCTCGTCCTTATGCTCTGAAAAAGATGTGTAACCGGCTTTATCTGAAAAAAATCTTATTCTTCATAGAGATTTCCTCACATCTCTACACCTGCTTCATACTTAATCCACTCATGATTATCTGAGCTGTAAAAGTAATCTCTACTCTTCATGTATTCGGATATAATGCTATAAGAGATAAATTCACAAACTCTTTGATACAACAAAAGCTTATCTTCGCTTCCGCCGGACTCAGCAATATCCCCACAAATCCTACTTGCAAAAGCATACATAGCAGCATAATTACCGTGATAACGGTCACATAGATCTCTATATAATTCTATAGCTTTTTCTATAGCATCATTCTGATCCATCACTTTGTCCTCCATCGCCGTTATATTTATCTTCTGCCTGCTTTGAACTATACATACCGAAAATAAACCCACCGATATTTTCCAAATCATCTTTTATTTGGTATAGTGCCTGTTTTTTATTTTCATCATTGTAATTGCTGTAAGTCTGATCGAGATCATCAATAATCAATTCTAAATACCCTTTGAAAATGTCATTAAACATTCCCGAATCAAAAGCTATGTATTTGTCATCTCCATTGAAGTCAGCGATGATATTATATATTCTGAGTTTATTCTCAAATTCTTTGATCTCATCATCTGATTTTTCGTATTTCTCATCTTCAAGAATTTCCTTGCACATATCCGCCATCAGCTTATAACCATTGATTTCCATATGCACTCCTTCCTATATTCACAGTTCCATACCAGCTTCATTCTCAGATATCTGATCCTTATATTTTTTATAGAAATTCATAGCCTTGATAATTTCCCGTTCAATGTCTTTCTGATTATTACAGTCCGAAAAATAATTACGATACATATTTTGGGAAATCTTAAATTCCGTCTTCTGATTAGCTTTTGGCTTTTCGAGGATTTCACAAACTTGTTCAAAGGTAAGAGAATCTTTCAAAGTCTTTTCGAGTTCCTTCATGACAACTGCCTGACTATGAGAAGGTGTAACACCTTTATTTGACAGTCCGCCTGTTTCAACAAAATACTGATATACCAAGTTCTGTGTATCTTCAGTCAAGGTAGCTATTACTGTTGCTGGTTTTAAGTGAATCCTCCCGATGTCAACAAGATTCATTAGTTCGTCCGTGAGATCATTTAGAACAATATATCGTTTCAATGTAGTACTACCTACGCCCAATAATTCGGCTAATTTTTCCCATCTATCATATTTACCTTCATCAAGTTTTTTTCCATTCTGATTTTCGATTGTTTCCAATAATAACTGATATGACTTTGCTCTTTCAGATGGTAATATACTTTCCCTTCTTTCAAGGTTTGTTGTTATCATCATTATGGTAGCTTCATTTCGGTCCACATTCTTTAAGAGGACCGGCACTTGATCAAGTTCAAGATCTGACGCTATCATCCTTCTGCAATGTCCAGATATTATTTCAAACTCGTCTCTCTCATTTCTGAAAGCTATAAGCGGTTCCATAATTCCGTGATCTTTAATAGACTGAGTAAGACTTGTATATCTTGGATCACTCTGACTTATACCGATGAAAGTATGGTTTTGAAAATCAACCAGATCATCGGGATTCATCATCATAAGTTTTCCCGCACCTTTCTCAGTATCCCGCATCTCTTGAGTCGAGAACAGATTGAACTCCGCTTGCATCTGTGCCTGCTTCTTTAATGCTGCTACGCCCGGTGAATCTTCTTTCTTCATCATTTCTTATTACCTCACTCACTAAATCTCTATATGCTGCCGTTGCTTTTCCGGCAGGGTTATAACTGAATACTGATACAGCGTGTTTTGTTGATTCTGCCGCTTTAGTTTCTATCGGAATCTCAACATCAAAAACATTAATGTATTGTCCATAGTTTTCTCGTACAAAAATTGCATTTTCTTTAGAATCTTTAGTACGATTATCTTTAATTGTTATCACTATGCCTTCAATTTTAAGATCAGGATTTGAAAATCTGTGCACATTATTGATTGTAGTCAATAACTGCTGCATACCTCTTGTCGAAAGATATTGTGGCATAACCGGAATTAACACACTATCTGAAGCTGTAAGTGCGTTAATCGTAAGCATTCCTAAAGAGGGCGGACAATCCATGAGGATGTAGTCATAATCATTTTTGATAGGCTCAATAATATTCTTAATTATTTTTTCCCTCATCATCGCTGCAATCATTCGCATTTCCGAAAAACTGATACCTATATCTGATGGAATCAGATCCACTCCTTCTGAATGTTTAATAATGTAATCCCTAACATCAAACGGCTTGTTTTCAATAAAACTTTCTATACAATGCGATAATGTATATTCCATTTCATCTGTGCCGTACCAACCGAGTGCCGCAGTGAGATCCCCTTGATCCGTATCTATAAGCAGCACCTTGTACCCTTCTCTTGCTAATCCGACCCCCATATTTAATGTTGTGGTAGTTTTAGCCACACCACCTTTCTGGTTACATATAGATATTATCTTTGCACCCATAATCTCCTCCATAATATAAAAATAAGAGCCTATAATTATTTATAAGCTCTTACTCTCAACCTTCGTCCACCGTGGACGAAGGTTGAAACTTATTAACTTCTTCGACCTTCGTCCACCGTGGACGAAGGTCACTATTTTCCTTATTTTTTACTCACCCAAGAAAATTGAACACATTCATCATCGTGTCTGTTCTATGTTATTAACTAATTTATTGAAGTAACACTATATCCCAAGCTAGTGATTGCTTCTTTTAATTCACTGTCCTCAATTTTTCTTCCCAGCTTTACTACAGCCACAGCTTTCTCACCATTTACCTTTGCATTTACTCCATCTATAGAATTAAGTGCATTCTGGACTCTTCGATGACAGTTTTCACACCTCATCCCTTCTATCTTTACAACCTTCGTGGATGTTACATTTTTTATTTTTCCGGGTTTTATAAGCTTTTCTTTTCTGGAACCTCCGCAACATCCACCCTCTCCTCTAAAATGAGGAATAGAATACTTTACTGCAAAGAAAAGTATTACTACAAGTATTACAATAATGACAAGTGTCTTAAACCAATTGTCTGATGATTTCATCTCATTACCTCTCTATATTATTATGAATTAGATATATCTTATAATAATTAGATACATCTAATCAGCAGACATAATAATGACACATTCTTTACGAATGTGCCACTCCTTTTTTTTATTTTTATGCTTTAATTTATTTTCAGAATGAAAGCTTAAGCTCCACCTGTACATCCTTATCTACAAGCTTTGCAAAGTTT
>CACYCJ010000279.1 GCA_902772925.1 uncultured Lachnospiraceae bacterium | reverse complement strand
TCCTCTCAAAAACAAGTAATACCTTGTTCTCATTATTAACTACATCGTCGTAGCCCTCCGGCTTATTTTTTGTCCATATAATATTCGGAATATACAGCATTAAAAGATATATAAGTCCGATATACGAAAATCCCGGGCGCATTCATAAAACCTCCCTCTATTTCTGTTTGAATAAACATTCAATCACTGATCTATGTCTTCAGCGTTTGGTAAAATGATCATCCGGTAATATCTCTGTCCTCACCGTTCGGATAAACAATACCCATCAGCGTCAGTCCGCAGGCGGGAGCCGTCGGTCCGGCAGCTGCTCTGTCCTTTGCCTCAAGCATTTCCTGAATGCTGCTTTCGGGAGAAAGTCCCATTCCCACATTCATGAGTGATCCTGCTATAATCCTTACCATGTTATATAGAAAGCCTGTACCCTTAACCCTGATAGTGATAAGACAGCCGTCTCTTTCGATATCAATTCCCGTCACTGTCCTTACAGTTGTCGTAGCATTGCTTCCTGCTGAGCAGAAGCTTTTAAAATCATGCTCACCAACAAGGCATCTCGACGCGCGGTACATTGCATCCGTATCTATATCATAATAAATAAAGTTCGTATAAAGCCTCTGTATCGGGTTTGCTATACGATCATTCCAGATACGGTATTCATAGGTTTTCAGAGTATCTGCATGCCTCGGGTGAAAATCAGAACTGACCTCACAGGAATGCATTACCCGTATATCCTCCGGAAGATGCGTATTAAGCGCCAATGCTATCTTTTCGGGAGGAATTCTCGTTTCGGTATCAAATACACAAACATTCCCGAGAGCATGAACCCCCGCATCGGTCCTGCTGGCGCCTGTTACGATAATACTTTCTCCTGTAAGAGATGAAAGAGCGCCGTTCAGCACTCCCTCAATCGTTTCCGCATTATTCTGAAGCTGCCAGCCGGAATAATTCGTTCCGTCATAGCTGACAATAAGCTTTATCCTCTTCAAATCGGAAATTCCTTTCAATTAACGTCTGTTCTTATAATTTCATATCTGAAAAGCAATGTATTCATTCCTTACAACAATCTGCACTAAGCTCTTTGATCAGGTCAAAAAGTATTGTGTCAGTATGATCAGAAACAGCATAACTATAGTTACAATGCAGATACCATAATCAAGTCTGCCGTATTTTATGGGATGTGTAACTATCCTCTCCGTGTTGGGATCAAAGCATTTAAGCCTTATGGCTTCCCCTATATTTTTTGCCTTTAAAATAGCGCCTCTTGCCGACGCTGATACGACCGTGGGAAATGAGGAAACATAATCGGACACATTTCCTGCATATAGATCCGCGCCCCTTAATGCCATAGCCTTATATACCCGGGTCTTCTCAAATGAATAAATGGGAAGAAATTCCCAGATCAGAAGCATTTTTAATGCTGCCGGCGCAGGAAGATGAAAGCCCTGGTGAAATCCCGAAAGCATATCCTCCGGCCTCGTGGAAAATGTTACAGTTTCAAACATAAGAACTATAAAGACTCCGCTGAAGAAAATCGAAAGTCCGAGTCTGTAATGTGACATCAAAGCAAATATCGCTCCGGTCACAAAAAACAGCGAAAACAGTATAAGTACCGTCGATGACTTAAAGAATCTTACAATCGAAACTCCCGACAGGATCACGGCGGCTGCCGCCACGACTCCGCATACTATAAGCGGTATCGGCTTTGTGGAGATAATGCAGAGAATAGTATACACGATCACGAAGTAAATCTTCACTCGCGGGTCGATCTTATGTATCAGGCTCTTACCCTTATTTATTTGTTCGCTCATATAGTAATCAAACATAATAAGAATCTTTCCTCGTTACCCGGTCCTTTATATCAGGATTACCGTTTTACCGCTATTTACATGATCCTCGATCAAATGCGAAATAATCTCGGTGCATTTGTCATCAAGTCCCGCAAAGGGCTTATCCAATAAAATGAAATCAGCACCCATGGCAAATACTCCTGCCAGCTGAGTCATTTTTTTCTCTCCGTAAGACAGGTCTTTTATGCTCCTCTGCCACAAAGAGCTGTTAATGTCCATTTCCTTTAATACCTTTTCGGCCTTCACTCTTGCGGTATTTTTATCCGCTCCGAAGCTTATCGGGCCGAACATCACATCATTTATAACCGTAGACTGTATCAGCTGTCTGTCAGGAAGCTCACATGCATATGCCACATGTCTTCTCAGCTTGCACATATATCCGGATCTGCTTCCCTTGGGAAGAATTTTCCTGAAATCATCCTTATCCCTCGGAAGCTTCATTGTTTCTACAAATATCCTGCCCTTTTTAAGCTTTTCCTCTCCGGAAAGAAGCTTAAGAAGCATAGACTTGCCCGATCCCGAATCCCCGTCAACGGTATAAAGTCTGCCCGGGTAAAAGATCATATCCAGGTTTTTGAAGATAACATTGCTCCGCTGTTTTTTTCCGATATAAAGTCCTGCCGCCTTCACTATCAGGCTGTGCTTCTTTACAGACTTGGACAGAGACGCATTCTGACCTTCGTACTCCTCTATTTCCAGCTTTCTTCCGCCCGAAACGGGAACGAGTGCTCTTTCTGCCTTCCTTAAAGGACCTGTCAGCTCACTTCTTCTCATCGGAGCAGGAAGCCTCATGCTGTTGATACCGTTTTCCATGGTATCCTGCACTATCTTACCATTTGAAAAACGGATTATCCTGTCGGCCTTTTCCGCCATGGCAAAATCATGTGTAGCATAGATAAGAATCTTATCCTCTTTTTTCGCCTCATCATATATCCTCTTGAAAAGCCTGTTTGCCTCGGTTGCATCAAGCAGGGAAAATGCATCATCCAAAATGAGTATCTCGGGATTAAGTGAAAGTGCGCTTACTATAGCCGCCCTCTGAAGCTCGCCTGAGCTCAGCGCCGAGTAGCTGATATCCTCTCTGTTGACCATGTCAAAGTCTTCGATTAAAATATCCATTCTTTCGACGGCTTCACTCTTTGAAAATTTGATATTCTCAAAGCCGAATCTCAGATCCGAATCAAGACAGTCATATATAAAAACATCCTCCGGATTCTGGGAAACATAACCCGCTATACGATGGTATTTATATATATCAACCTCATTATAAAGATCAAGCTCCGGAAGAGTGATGATATTATTTTCGACAGGTCTTATGACTCCTGCCAGATACTTCAGAAATGTGCTCTTTCCGCTTCCGTTATCACCGATAACGGCGATAGTCTCGCCTCTCTTTATATCAAGCGATATGTTCGTTCCGAAATGACCCATATTCAGTTTTCTGATTCTGATGTATAATTCTTTTTCCCACATACCTTTATTTTATGTCATCCGAACGAAATAAACAAAATTTTCATGTAATAAAACAAAAGACTGTCGAAACGAAGCATTCCGTCTCGACAGTCTTTATCAACTATTATACAAGCTCAAGAATAACTTCCATTGCTCCGTCACCCTTACGAGGTCCGATCTTGATGATTCTTGTATAACCACCCTGACGGCCTGCATACTTAGGTCCGTAAATGGTAAAGAGCTTATCAACAAGATCAACTTTCTTGGTTCCGGCTTTCTTTCCTGCAGCTTCAGTGGGAACTTCAACTACGGGATAAAGAACCTTAAGCATTTCTCTTCTTGCATGAAGTCTTGAAGGCTGATCCTTCTTGATCTTCTTCTCTTCTGTAGTGTATTCGGTAACTTTCTTTCCGTCTACTACAGTCTTGATTCTCTTTCCATCCTTGTCCTTCTTAGCAACCTTTGCTGTAACGGTAACTTCATCAAAGTTATCCTTTTCCTTAACGGCAAGTGTTATAAGGTGTTCTACTATCTGACGAACCTCCTTAGCTCTTGCCTCTGTTGTCCTGATCTTACCTTTATAAATAAGCTGTGTAGCCTGGCTCCTGAGAAGAGCCTTTCTCTGATCGGATTTTCTTCCGAGTTTTCTGTACATTGCCATTGTTATAATCCTTC
>CACYCJ010000278.1 GCA_902772925.1 uncultured Lachnospiraceae bacterium | reverse complement strand
TGCAAGAGACTGGCTTAAGTCAAATGAAGGCAAGCACGATTGGGAGCTTCCCGAGGATGTAGCTGAAAAGACCATCAACATCTACCTCGAAGGATACAAACTTCTCACAGGAAAAACACTGTAACGCCATTTTAAATGCATAAAACAAGGACAGGATGTAAAATTCCCGTCCTTGTTTTATGTTACTATTCCCACTCAACGCCGTACCAGCCGACGCCTTCATCGTTCCAGCCTTTTTGTACGAGGAATTTCTTCTCGTATTTGCTTACGGTGTAGAAGTGTGCTCCCGGACCGCCGTTGGCGTTGGGATTATATAGTCTGAGGAGTGCCATTCCTTCCTGATCGTCGGAATACCAGCCTATGCCCTCATAATTCCATACCTTGAGGCTGACAAGGAAGTCTCTTTCTTTTTTGCTTCTTGTATAATGATGCTCGCCCGTTTTCGGATTATACAGTCTGTACACGGGTGTTTTTGATTTCTTGGGTGCTATCCACGCAACGCCTTCGTATTTCCAGCCCTGTACTATAAGTCCGTTTCCTTCATCTATACTCTTTGTATAAAAATGCTCGCCGGTATTGGGATTGTATACTCTGTGCATTGACTGCTTGTCCGGATCGTCATCTGTGGGAGTAATGTATTTCGTCTCGACAGGTGTGTCGCCGTACCAGTAGTCAACATCTATATCCGTGGGGATTCCTTCAACACCGCCTTTATTCCATACAGAGAACTGCCACATATTAATGGTTCCCTTGTAGGTACATCTTGAAACCTGCCAATGAGCAATCCAGTGTGAAAAATTCGGATCCTGAGCAAATGTAACAAGCACACTATTGTACCAGGATGTACTTGAATAAACTCCCGCATCGTATCCGGCTTTTTCTATCCTTGTACACCAGTCGATTGCCATAGAACTGAGCACCTTATCACCGAGCGCATACTGATTCGGACTACGCGCTTCCTCCAGATCATAGTAAATAGGCATCGAAGGATACCTGTGCTCAAGAAGTCTGAGTGTATGATTTGCCTCCGCAGCCACATCATCGGGACCGGCAGCGTATGAATAAAGGTATACACCATAAGGTATCCCGTACTTTTCACATCCTATCGCATTTGTCTCAAAAAGCTTATCATCATAGCTTTTACCACAGCCGCACCTTATGATAACATATTTTACTACACCTTTATCGGCAACCTTTTTCCAATCAATAGTTGACTGGTAAACGCTTATATCCACGCCGAACAGTCCGACCGCATCATCGTCCACCGGAACCGGTATGACATCCGTTCCGAAAATCTCATCATCATCACCGGTATAATTAACGGTAATGTTCGGGTCACTGTATTCTTTTTCACCGGTAAGTGTATTTTCGACAACCACACCGTTTAAGCCAAGCCTGTAAGCTCTTATTGAACTGAGTCCTTTTTCGGTAGAATCAAGAAGCTCCACTGCGCTCTCACCATCGATATATCTCCAGCTGTTGGGTCTGTCAAGTGCTTCAGCATCTACATCATCCACATCGTCACTGATTCTTCTCTCCACATGCAGAAGAGCGTCGTAAGCATCGGCAAGTATCTCCTTTTCATCTGCATCAAGGCTCTCATACGCGGCCTTTATATCAGCCACCCTTTTCTTTATAGCTTCTTGTTCGGACTCGGAAAGGAGCTCATATCCTCTCACTGCCGTAATGATATCTTCAAGCTCGTTCCCGATGTATTCACCAAGACTTTCTTCTTCGATCTCGTCAACCGAGATCTCATCACTTTCATCCGCCTTTACCGAAAGTGTCGGTGCGATGCTTCCTGCGATCAGACTTGTGCAAAGAATTGCCGAGCATAAAACGACAGATATTTTATGTAAACTGTTTTTTATCATTTTGAATCATCCCTTCGTAAATTTATTGAACAGACTCTTCATTACGATAACTAAACTTACATATTATGTCAAGTATAATTGTGTTACTATTCTGTGTAGTTATTACAGTAAACATCGATATGTCTGTCACTCTTCATAACCTTGCAGTTTATCGGGATACCGGACAGATCAAATTTTAACGCTTTGAAATGAATAAACACATTGAGAAACTTTCTCATTTTTGGTAAAATCAAGGTCAGTTAATTTTTTTGAGGAGGTACTTTTTTTATGGGAAATCTCTCAGCCGCTGCTGCGGCAAAAATTTCAGAGATCTGCGACCGGTATAAGGACGAAAAAACACCGCTCATGATGATACTCAGCGATATCCAGAATGAATACGGATACATTCCGCTTGAGGTGCAGGAGCTGGTATCGAAAAAGACCGGTATCTCTGTTGCGGAAATCTACGGAGTTGTTACATTTTATTCATTCTTCTCGCTTAAGCCCAAAGGAAAATATGTTATCGGCTGCTGCCTCGGTACGGCATGCTATGTCAAGGGCGCTCAACAGGTCATTGACAAGTTCTGCGAGCTTCTCGGCATCGGACCGGGTGAAACGACGGAAGACGGTCTTTTCACAATTGATGCGCTTCGCTGCATAGGAGCATGCGGTATTGCCCCCGCAGTCAGCATCAACGGAAAGGTTTATCCCAAGGTTTCCGTTTCCCAGGTTCATGACATCGTAGCTTCCTACCAGGATGCAGAAAAGGAGGTGACAGCATGATAGAAACAAGAGAAAAGCTTCAGGAAACAATCTGTTCCTGTACAAAGGCTATGGATGACAAATTCTCCGGTAATGACGGAAAGAGACACATCGTTCTCTGCGGAGGAACCGGATGTCTCTCCAACAATTCAATGGACATCAAAGAACGCTTTGAGAAGATTCTTGATGACAAAGGGCTTTCCGATCAGGTTACGGTCAATATCGTAGGATGCTTCGGTTTCTGTTCACAGGGTCCTTTCGTAAAGATCTACCCCGAAGACACTTTGTATCGTCTTGTAAAGATTGAAGATGTAGAAGAGATCATCGAAACCGATATCGTTAATCATACCGTCGTTTACCGTCTTCTTTATGTTGATACCGCAACGGGCGAAAAGGTTAAGCGCCAGGAGGATATCAATTTCTACAAGAAGCAGCGCCGTGTGGCTCTCCACAGCTGCGGCGAGATAAATCCCGAGGATATAAATGAAGCTTTCGGAGCAGGCGCATTTCAGGGTCTTATGAAAGCACTTTCAATGACTCCTCAGGAGGTTATCGACGAAGTGCTGTCATCCGGAATCCGCGGGCGCGGCGGTGCCGGATTCCCTTCTGGAAGAAAATGGCAGTTTGCAAGAAATGTGGAAAGCGACGAAAAATATGTTGTCTGCAACGGTGACGAAGGCGACCCCGGTGCATTCATGGATCGTAGTATCCTGGAGGGAAATCCTCTCGCAGTCATCGAGGGTATGATGATCGCCGGTTATGCGATTGGTGCATCCGAAGGCTATTTCTATGTTCGTGCGGAGTATCCCATTGCTGTTAACCGTCTCAGAAATGCCATTAAACAGGCAAGAGAAGCAGGTCTTCTGGGTAAGAACATTCTCGGAACGGACTTCTCATTTGATTGTCACCTGAGACTCGGCGCGGGCGCATTTGTCTGCGGTGAAGAGACAGCGCTTCTTAATTCAATCGAAGGAAAACGAGGCATGCCCAGGCCCCGTCCGCCTTTCCCTGCCGTAAAGGGACTTTGGGAAAAGCCGACTATCATAAATAATGTGGAGACCCTTGCCTGCATTCCCTTCATTCTCAGAGAGGGTGCGCAGGAATTCGCCAAGGTAGGAACCGAAAATTCAAAAGGAACCAAGGTTTTCGCACTCGGCGGCAAGGTTAATAATGTCGGACTTGTAGAGGTTCCCATGGGAACAACCCTCCGTGAGCTGATCTATGATATCGGCGGCGGCATACCCGGCGGAAAGAAATTTAAAGCCATTCAGACCGGCGGACCTTCCGGCGGCTGTCTGACCGAAGAATTCCTTGACGAGCCCATTGATTTCGACAACCTGGTTGCCAAGGGCTCCATGATGGGTTCCGGCGGCGCCATCGTTATGGATGAAGACAACTGTATGGTGGATGTTGCCAAGTTCTACATGGAATTCATCTGCGATGAGTCCTGCGGCAAGTGCTCGCCCTGCCGAATCGGAACCAAGCGTATGCTTGAGATACTGACAAGGATCACCGAAGGCAGAGGAACAATGAAGGATCTTGATGAGCTTGAAGCCCTTGCACAGACAGTCAGGACAAATTCACTCTGCGCTCTCGGACAGACGGCCGCAAATCCCGTAACCTCCACATTGGCGCATTTCAGAGATGAATATATTGCCCATATCCGTGACAAAAAATGTCCTTCACATGTCTGCAAGAACCTTATGGAATATGTGATCGACAAAGAAAAATGCGTCGGCTGCGGACTCTGTTCAAGAGGCTGCCCCGTTAACGCAATTCATAAGACCGATTATACTCCGGAAGGTCATAAGCTGCCCTCCTACGCAATAGATACCTCGAAGTGCATCAAGTGCGGCGCCTGCATAAGCACCTGCCGTATGCGTGCTATTTCGAAACAGTAAGAAGGGAGAATATAAAATGGCTAAGATAAATATAAAAATCGAAGGTATTCCTTATGAGGTTGAAGAAGGACTTACCATACTTGAGGCTGCAAAGGCCTGCGGATACGAAATCCCTTCTCTTTGCACCTTTAATCATGGCGAATGCAACTTAGGCTCCTGCCGTGTCTGCCTTGTCGAGGCGACCGGTGCCAGAGGACTTGTTGCCAGCTGCGTATATCCTGTTTCGGAGGGTATGGAAATCCGCATTTCCTCCCCTGCTGCAGTCAAGGCTCGCCGTGACAGCGTTGAACTTCTCCTTTCAAACCACAACAAAAACTGTCAGCAATGTGAAAAGAATGAATACTGCGAGCTTCTTCATGTTGCCAAGCTTACAGGTGCAAGAGATGACGCATTTTCAGGTCAGCGTACAAAAACCTATGTTGACCGTCTGGCTCCCGGCATTGTCAGAGACACTTCAAAATGTATTCTTTGCGGAAGATGCGTGGCACGCTGCCAGAACGCTCACGGTCTCGGAATACTCGGCTTCGAAAACCGCGGTTTCCAGACGATAGTATCTCCTGCCGAAAACCGAAGCTTTGCAGATTCGCCCTGTATCCAGTGCGGTCAATGCGTAAATGTCTGTCCTACGGGTGCTCTGATGGAGCATTCGGAGATTGGTCTCGTTGACGAGGCCATGAAGGCGGGAAAGCATGTGATAGTTCAGGCTGCGCCTGCAGTAAGAGCCGCTCTCGGCGAAGAATTCGGCTATCCCGTGGGAACTCCCGTTACCGGAAAGATGATCGCTGCTTTAAGACGACTCGGCTTTGAGAAGGTTTATGATGTGAATTTCGGGGCAGACCTTACCATCATGGAGGAAGGGACCGAGCTCCTTGACAGGATCCGTAACAAAGGCGTTCTGCCTATGATCACATCCTGTTCTCCCGGCTGGGTAAACTATGCGGAATTTAATTATGCAGAGCTTCTTCCTCATCTTTCCTCCTGCAAATCCCCTCATGAGATGCAGGGTGCGATAATCAAGTCCTATTGGGCAGAGGAAAAGGGAATAAATCCCGCTGATATATTTGTTGTTTCAGTTATGCCTTGTACCGCAAAGAAGTTTGAAAAGGAACGTCCTCAGCTTTCAAAGAACGGAATTAAGGATGTGGATGCCGTAATAACCACAAGAGAACTGGCCCGAATGATCAAGCGAAGCGGTATTATCTTTAACCGTCTTCCCGATGAAGACTGGGATCAGGACATTATGGGTGATTACTCCGGTGCAGGCGTAATTTTCGGCGTTACCGGCGGCGTTATGGAGGCCGCGCTTAGGACCGTTTATTTCAAAATGACCGGAAAGGAAAAGGAAACCATTACCTTCGAAGAGGTAAGAGGACATGACGCCGGCATCCGTGAAGCCTCACTTGACATAGACGGTACGACCGTAAATGTTGCCCTTGCTTCGGGAATGCGTTCTGCAAAGATTCTCATGGATGAGATAAAAGAAGGAAAATCAAAATATCATTTCATAGAAATAATGGGATGCCCCGGCGGCTGCATCAACGGCGGCGGACAGCCTTATGTAAGAAGCTGCTTCCTTCCCGACGAGGATGATGACATTATAGATACCTACAAGGAAAAGCGTGCAAATGCGCTTTACAGTGAAGACGAAAGACAGACGATCCGTCAGTCACACAACAACCCTCAGATAAATGAGCTTTACAAGAAGTATCTCGGTAAACCGAACTCCCACAAGGCCCATGAACTGCTTCACACAAGCTACGAGGGCCGCAAAGGATTTAAATAAAGCATCATATCACAAGACCTCCCATAGGTATTATTATGGGAGGTCGGTTCTTAGATGGACGCCGTAAGGTATATAAATGTATATGTAAAACAGTTCTCCGGGTTCTAAATTGCACAAAACAGGGCTTTGATTTTTCACAAAACGCTCGAAACTCACTTCGTTCAAACAGTCTCACTTTTTTGGAAAAATCTAAAGCCCTGTTTTGGCAATTTTACGAAACCTCCGCAATGTTTTAATATACATTCATATACCTTACGGCTGTGTACCTAAGTAATCGAAGTGTATTAATATATATCTCAGATGGAGATTTAAGCCCCGTGAGACTTGCATATAATGCAGAGCTTTCATATCTGAGTAAACAGTCAGACGATAAGTATATGTATTTTAAAACATTGCGGAGATTTCGTCATTTTTCCAAAGTAAGGGTTATAGAATTATCCCAATAAGCGAGACTGTTTGAGCCGAAGGCGAGTTTCGAGCGTTTGGTGATAATTCATAACCCTTACTTTGAGAAAAATAGAAATCGAAGAACAGTTTTAATAATATATATACATATCGTCTGACGTCACACAGACTACCATGCTCCCATAATAATACATATGGATGTCTTAATTCACTTCCTTTTCGAACACTTTTCCGATCAGCTTGTTTAGAAAACGAAGCAGGCATGCCATGCCCCAGTTCATCAATATGATAAATCCGAATATCACGAATCCGATGGGGTAGCCCCAGTTTAAAAATCCGTACCAGTCGTTTGTATCAGGCCACTCTCCTATTCCGTTCTTGACTATGTTAATATAATAGCCGAGGCCGTAGATAAGCGAACACGCTGCCGCGATCAATGTATACCGGAAGGATATTTCTTCCTTAACCTCCATCAATATGAATTCAACCATTGCCACAAGGGGGACCAGAAGATGGAAGTACAGATTGCTGCCGTCATATAGATTCAGCTGCGGATACATAGGGGCTAAGAATGCGGCTATGATCAGAAATGTAAGACCTACCGCTGATGCCGTGATCAGTTTAAGCATTGCCGGAAAGCTTTTATTTATCAGCCAGAATATCAGCCAAAGTACCGCTACCACTCCGCAGAGCTCATTTGAAAGCACCGTAAAGAATTTGAAGTTTTCAAATCCGACGGCTGTAAGTCCGGAGCCGGAGGTAGTATTATTCATCATAATGCTGGTACCCGTTCCTACAAAGACTATTATGATAACGTTAAAAGCAGCTTGTATTTTACCTCTGATCTCACTTATTGTATGCTTAATTACGACTTTGTCACCGGGTTGAATATCCATATTTCCTCCTATCCCGATCCTCACACGACCGAAGTCGCGCGCTTCCCATAAACATATATATGCATAAAGTCTCTTTAGGATTGTCAAGACTCACACTTCATAAAGTACATCCTTGAAGCATAGTCTCCGAAGAGTCTCGTACCATCCTCATAGCCTGTTCCCGAATACGACGGCGTAAGTCCCACACCGCTATTCATAAGCTCTTCTCCCGTAAGCTCATAATCTTCCACGTCTCCGTTTAATTTTATCATCTTCGAGAGCAGATAATGCACCTGTGACTGCTGTCTTATGTGTACGGGCGTCGCTGTATTTATCAGGTCACCGAAATCCATGATATTTTCGTCTTTTTTAATATTATAGAAATGATACTTCTCCTCCGGAAGCAGGCCCTTTGCCCGGAATTTCATCGCACTGTTATTGGGCACTGCTTTCTCTCTGAAGAGAATTCCCACTGCTTCCTTCCGATTCCTCGAAACTATAGTGAATTCATAGATACCGTCGTGGAAATTCCTGTAAAAATCTCCGAAGGTAAGTACCTTACGCCAGCTCTTATATGTTTGAATGTCCTGCTTCACTACACTTTTTATCTCCGGCTTCATGTCTTTTACATTCAGCTCATATCCGAGTATTCCCATCGCTGCCACATTAAACCTTGATGACAGCGGAGTTATCCTGAGTGTCTGATGATTCGGCACGCCTGATACATGGGATGCCACAACACTCATCGGATAGCCGTAGCTTATGCTCTCCTGAATCTTCAGCCTGCAGTATGCATCCGTATTGTCGCTCGCCCATATCTGCGGGAAGAAGCACATCATGCCAAGATCGAATCTGTTTCCTCCTGCTGCACAGCCCTCAAACAGTATATCCGGAAATGCTTCCGTAAGCCTTCTCAGAAGCGAGTACAGCCCAAGCATATATCTATGGCTCACCTCACCCTGTCTGTCAGCCGGCAGGCTCTTTGAATAAACCTCCGAAAAGATCCTGTTCATATCCCATTTTACATATGAAATATTACCGGAGGAAAATACCCTCTTCATTTCATTAAAGAGATGATCCTCAACCTTCTTTTGAGAAAGGTCCAATATCCTCTGATTTCTTCCTTCAGACTGAGGTTTTCCCGGCACCTCCATCACATACTCCGGATGCCTTCTGTAAAGATCACTGTCTACGTTCACCATCTCGGGTTCTACCCAGATACCGAACATCATTCCCAGCTTCGTTATCTTATCGGCAATACCCTTAATTCCTCCCGGAAGCTTTTCCGTATTCGGAGTCCAGTCACCGAGTGACGAATCAGCCTCATTTCTTTTTCCGAACCATCCGTCATCCATAACGAAAAGCTCTACACCTATCTCCTTGGCCGTTCTTGCCAGACTGAGAAGCTTATTTTCGTCAAAATTGAAGTAGCAAGCCTCCCAGCTGTTAAGAAGTACAGGCCGTACCTTTTTCTTCCATTTGCCTCTTACCACATGCTTTCTGACAAAGTCATGCATATTTCGACTGAGGTCCGTAAAGCCACAGGGGGTGTATGACATTACCCCTTCCGGAGCCTCAAAGCTCTCACCCGGCTGCAGTATAAATTCAAAGTTTTCGGGACTTATCCCGGAAATGAACCTGCTTATGCCATAGGCATCCTGTTCAAGAGCCTCATAATGATTTCCGCTGTAAATGAGATTTATTCCGTAAACCTCGCCGGAATTCTCCGTAGCATCCCCGTCAGCTATCATAACAAAAGGATTTGCCCTGTTGGATGAGGCACCGACAACAGCCTCATTTACCACTCTCGCACCGCAGGCCGGTGTCTTATAATGATTCATTTCATTCAGCCATGAACCCCTGAAGGTATGAAGCTCAAGACCGGTCTTCTGTATATCAAGCTGAATGCTCATCAGTCTCTTCAAAGTGATTTTATCATCTGTTGTATTAATAAGCTTCGCACTTCTGGTTATAACATCCGAATTCGGATAAACCACATAATGAAGCTCGAGAGTTTCACCGTAGGAGCTTTCCTTAAGACTTATAACAAGATGCTCGTACCTTCCGTTTTCATTATAGGCATGAGGCAGTTCACCGGTCAGTCCTTCTTCCGTAAGAAAATGCTCCTCATAGATAAAGTCCGTCGTTCTGCTTCCGTTTCCGTGAACCAGGCTTACATACGGATCCCTTATATCGCCACGCCCTCTCCCGGAAGCTTCCTGACATGTTCCCTCAAGGCAGAGTCCCGATTCGGCCGAGTAGCATATCGAGTTTCCGAGCTCAAAGCCGTTTTTCAGCGACAGAGCATCCATATTTATACTTTTAAGCTTTTTACCGTAATATACATGCTCCAGATGTCCCGTAGGGAGCTTTCTGAAAAGATATGTGGTATTTTTAGTGCTTATATTGAAAATGTCATTTCTAATTTCAATCATTTTTATCACCCCTGCGGCTCTTAAGCTCAGCATCTATTTCACTAAGCTTTTCATCACTTAAAATGTATTTCTTCTTAAAGAGCAGGAATCCGATTACGAGCACTACTATGGGAAGGATTGTCATTACAAGTCTGATACCGAGAACAGAGGAATCTCCCACAACCGTTGCGCCTGCATTTTTAATATTATTAATGTAATCC
>CACYCJ010000277.1 GCA_902772925.1 uncultured Lachnospiraceae bacterium | reverse complement strand
TTACGGATTATACCACTGAGAAAAAGACCTGTCAACCATTTCGAACAAATGTTCACACATTTTTCACGGTGACAGGCACCACTGTTTTAGATTAATTGTCATCACCAAACATTGTATTACAACTTTTTTAATCAATCCAAACTTAATAAAGCAATTTAGATTAAATCATCTAAGATTTTTCCCTCATCTACAGTACCTATATAATTACAAAGGAATTCTATAGTATGTTTATACGCCATAGAGTAGTCTTCTTCTAATCGCTTAATTATATATGCGGGGTGATCTTTAAAAGAAAAATCATAATTACTCCATGACGGAATATTCGGAGAGTTTCTGTGTGTCATCTTATTCCTATAGTCAACCATATATTTATGATTACCTTTCCACGCCCCATCTGTTTCAGTACTATCATCCTCAGAAAAATAAGCATTTAATTCCGATGCTTTTTCCATAAAATCAGCACAATACCTATTGCTGCCAGGATTAAAAACTCTTTTATAATAAATCTTATCAACAGGAACATCTATATCATAGTAAAGAACATATAGCTGAGCTAATATATCCCAAGATATTTCAATCCTAAATAAAGCATTTTCAATATAATAATACACTAGTTCTTCAACTTCAGATAACTCAACACAGTAAGGATCAAAAACAAATTCTTCAGAATAAGCTATGCTAATAGCTTCTCGAAATGATTTCTTTATCTTTTTGTCTAAATCAAGTATAGTATTATAAAGTGTTTTGAAACTCATGTATTTAGTTAAACTATTATTATTTCCTCCGATAACCCCAACAATCTGTGTTTCATCGTCGACAAATAAATTAAAGAGATCTTTTGAATAATCAATGTTCTTAAGTATCCCATTAAGGTATTCTATTTCTTTTAAGCTTTCTTCATTCATTATATTAATCCTCACCTTCTAAACATCATCCTCAAGCATCGGACGCAATACTGCTTCAAGAGAATAGCCGCCCCGTGTTTTGGCTGATCTGGACGGCTAATCTTTAGTCAGTTTTAAGGAAGCCTGCCGTTTAGCCGGTGGCATCCTTTTTATATGTCTTTAGAATACCATCTTATCATAACGATGTAAAACATATTCAAATGTAACATTTTTGTAATATTTGTAACATGTTCTTAAAGGTACACGGTACCAATCTTGGAATGAAGAGTATTCAGGCAATAACCATAAGTATCATAAAGCTCACTGAGCTTATCAAGCAGGCTCACGCCACGAGTCTTATAGTAAGCAAACATCTCACATATCATAAATGCAGCATTAACCGCATCTTTATCTCTTACATATGAACCCGACAAATAGCCATAGGATTCCTCAAAGCCGAAGATATAATCTTTCTCTCTTCCCTCAGCCTCAAGCCTTCCAATCTGTTCTCCGGTAAACTTAAAACCGGTAAGAACATTAAATGTTTCAACTCCGTAATGCTCCGCAATCTTATCTGCAAGATCAATAGTCACAATAGTCTTTCCAAACACAGGATTTGCAGGCATCTTATCATGCTTGATTCTCTGCGAGTAGATAAAATCCAAAAGCAGAATTCCAACCTCATTTCTAAATTATACAACCTTAACAAGCTCCAAACAATCTATAATTAGTACTATTTTACGGATTATATCATTGAGAAAAAAGTCCGTCAACCATCTCAAACAAATGTTCACACATTTTTCACGGTGACAGGCACCACTGTCTTTTAATCCTACGGAATGGAATCTGACAAAGGATATCTTTATCAAGGCATGGCAGCAGGCGCCTGCGACAAGAGCAGACAGATATACGATCCTTAACGAGGCGGACCTTTCGGATGAAAACCTCGGTAGGATGTATGATGAGATGGTGAGAGTGTTTTCATAGAGAAACAGTAGTTACGGAACATTAGTTTTCGTAAGAAAAATGATATGAACGGATCACGCGGGGAGGAGAGCCCGCCGTGTGGTCAGGGTATATGACGATAAATGACGAAAAGATAGGAGGTTCAAAAAAATGACAGACAGAAGACCGGATGATATGAAGCGTATCGAAACACCCGAGCAGGCAGCGGCTTATATAGATGAGCAGGTTGCCGAGCTTAAGGCCGCTATAGGTGATAAAAAAGTTTTGCTTGCGCTTTCGGGAGGAGTGGATTCATCTGTAGTTGCAGCACTTCTCATTAAAGCAATAGGCAAGCAGCTTGTATGTGTACATGTAAACCACGGGCTGCTCAGAAAGGGCGAACCCGAGCAGGTGATCAAGGTGTTCAGGGATGAGATGGAGGCAAATCTGATATATGTAGATGCAACCGACAGATTCCTGGATAAGCTT
>CACYCJ010000276.1 GCA_902772925.1 uncultured Lachnospiraceae bacterium | reverse complement strand
ATGATCCTCTGCCTCATCAATCAAAATATCCTGAGTACCTTCGCCGACAAATGACAAGTCATCATTTCCTTCTTCGGCAAATACGACATTTCCCATGCCTGAAATAAGAAGTAAAGCAGTCGAAATACATACTAATGCTTTTTTGTATTTTTTCATTATATGATCACACTCTTTTCTCTTTGCTTACCCCTTACCTTGATCCTAATATATCCTGACCTTTCTTTCCGTATCCATTCTTCCCTTTTCGGTGACAATGCTGATACTATAGGTTCCGGGTTCGATGTCCGAAAGAAATGCGGACATATAATAACCCGTAAATCTGACATCAGACTCTTCAATAAATAATCTGGATACATCTCCTCTGTATCTTCTGATGGTATCCATCAGATACATGGTATCATCTTTGGTAAGAAGTATCTTAATATTCAGTTCGTTCGTACTTTCATAGCCCTTGATAAATGCCCATCCGCTGATGGTGATCTTTTTTGCATCGACTATGGCTTCATCAATGCTCCACTGATACTGTACCTTCTCCCCGGTAATATCCGAGGGAGCAACCTTTTTATAATCCGTAGAAACAGACATATTGAATTTAAAATATACGCTGTTCGGGTCAAGGTTTTTATTATAACACATATCGCCGCCGTTTATAAGAGGATGTCTTCTGTACATCTGTTTTCTTTCCGTTGAAAGCCTTTCGAATTTTGCGGCATCCTTCGAATCGTCACCGCGGCTTACGGATTCGTGATGAATGAGAATGACATCATTTTTTACGACATTATAGTATCCCTGCTCAACCAGCTTAAGACAAAAATCGATATCATTGTAGGCAACGGCAAGCTCTTCATCAAAGCCTCCCACCTCATAATACTTATCTCTGCTTACCATAAGGCAGGCTCCGGTAACAGCCATATAATTGTAATCCATGCGGTTCCTGTTAAAGTACTGAAGCTTGCTGTCATCTATACCGACAAGCACATGCGAAGGACCGCTGTTTATGAAAACAACACCCGCATGCTGTATCTGAATCCTGTTGGGATAAAGAAGCTTTGCTCCCACTGCCCCCACATGAGGCTGCATTGCATGACCTGTCATAAGCTCCAGCCATTTTTCATCAAGCACCTCTGTGTCATCATTAAGGAAAAGAAGTATCTCTCCCTTTGCAGCCGACGCGCCTATACCGCACATCTTTGAGAAGTTAAAGGGCATATTCTCATAAATGTATCTTATTCCGAACTTATTTGACAGTTCATCATACTTTTTACGATTTTCCTCATTGCTTCCGTTATCGACGAGGATGATCTCATAGTTTTTATATTCCGTTTTATCCTCGATGGAATCAATGCATCTTTTCAGTATATCATAATTATCCTTGGAAGGGATAATAATACTTACAAGAGGATCATCCTTCGCAGCATAGCTTATACCTACCTGACAAAGCTTTTCATCAATATAGGTTGTACCCTCGATACCGTTTTTCTTCAGATAAGCTTCCTTGCTTCTTTGTACCTCCTCAAGCATAGAGGCATCAAGACGCTTAACAACATCCGGAATGTCCGGTCTGCTTACATCCTCACTTCCCGCAAGATCACCTGCCCACTCGGCATCGATTTCTTCTTCTGCTGCCGTTTCCTTTTTATGATAAAGTATCTCGGATACATGACCTATATTAGCCGATTCATCCGCAATTCGAAGCAGCATATCATATTCATACGCCTTCTCATACTCTTCATTAAAGCCGCCGGTCTCTTCCACCGCAAGTTTTTTGAAAAGTCCGAGATGTCCCGTATAATTAAAGCTGAGGAATGTGTCCGGTGACCAGTCAGGCTTAAACATCGGTCTCCTTCTCTTACCTTCGGAGTTGATGCTGTCCTCGTCACTGTAAATAAATACATAGGAATCATCGGTACCAAGCAGCCCTGCCATCTGTGACAAAGCATTCTCATCAAGGGTGTCACCCGCTTCAAGGATTGCGAAATACTCACCCTTTGACTCCTTAAGCAAAGCATTGCAGATAGCAGCCTTACCTCTGTTTTCGCCTGTATGAATAATATGCAGCTTATCATTTAATCCGGACAATCCGGGAATCTGAAGACTCTCCTCATCCTCCGACCCCTCAACTGACACATAGAGCTCATAGTTATCGTACTTTAATGCGGCAACCGAGTTAATGCTTACCGCTATATCCGCTGCAGCAGCCTTCCCTGCGGGAATCATAAGAGTTATAAGCGGAGCGAAGGAGAGCTCACCGCAAGGCTCATGCTTTTCGAATTTTTCAATCCATTTCTCGTAATCATCGGGTCTGGTCTCGAAATCCATATCTCTTTCATATTCCTTTTCAAGATCACCATAGAGATATGTATATTTGCCGATTTCCTCCATACGGCGTCTTTCTTCAAGAACCTTTTCGTCGCCCTTATGAAAATATGTATATCTGTCCAGCTTCTGCTTTGCAAGAGACGCATATTGAATAGGATTCTTAAGCGCCCTGCTGTAGCTGTCCAGCTGTTTTTGTTTCAGATAAAGCTGCTTATCACGGGAAAACTTTTCATTTTCCATCTGATAATTCAGTCTTTCCAGCTGCCTCTTAAGATAAACCACCTCATTCGCAAGCTTGGAATTCTTTTCACTCAGATTATCGATATGAAGCTGTTTTTTTTCATTATCCTTATCGGACACCTCCAGCCTCACCGAAAGATCCTCTATCTTAAGGCGAGAGTCCTCCTTTATCCGGGCTATCCGGCGGAGATAATCATGCTTCATTTCGTCCAGAGTCTTACTGCTCTTTTTGTAATTCTCCGTATAGATGTATTTTCGGCCTTCGCCGTGTACGTACTGCTGGAAGCCCTCCTCCATCTTAAGGAAAAGCTCCTTGTCATCATCCGTGAAATCAAATGCAGCAAAAAGATCTGCCTGCCTTACGTCCCTGTTTTGGAAATATACTCTCTTTTCATTATAAAGATACAGCAGGCTTCGGAATTTTATATAATCCGAAGGAATGGGAAAATCCATCATCCACTCATAATCTATACTGTAAACCCCGTCTTCGGCAACTACAAAATTCCCGAATATGGCATCTATATTGGATATGGAAAACGCTTTTCTTTCCTCCGATACCTCACAATCCGGAAAGACCTCCCGAAATTTGTCGGTCATCACAAATCTCTGGATATATTCAGGTCTGTAATCAAACATCTTATCAAATGCGCTTCCAAGCTTTACCACGATATCGTCAAAAGGGTCATTTTCAAAATCGATATCCTTAAGGAAATTATCACCCTTAATGAAATCAAATCTCAGAACATCACCTTTTCTTTCGACACCCACGGGCTTAACGGATTTATATATAGATCTTACCGTATCGTAATTATCCGTCATTCTGTCAAGACATGATAAAGCCTCGGGACACATAGCACCCTTTTCGACAAATCTTGTGCCGTCCTCTTCCACTATCTGAGTGAAGAGTCTGAATTCGGGTTTTCTAAGTGAATTATATTTTTTGTATAGGATCCTTCTCATACTATCTCCGTTACAGTCCCTTTGCTACATCTGTAAGATATTTACCGTAATTGGTCTTAAGAAGAGGTTCTGCCAATTTAAGAAGCTGCTCTTTATCGATAAAGCCCTTCTTGTAAGCAATCTCCTCTATACAGGAAATATAAAGTCCCTGTCTCTTCTGGAATGCCGCAACAAAATCGGCAGCATCAAGAAGCATATCATGATTTCCGGTATCAAGCCACGCAAAGCCTCTTCCGAGAGGCTCGACCATAAGCTCACCCATCTCAAGGTATACGTTATTTACAGAGGTTATCTCTATCTCTCCTCTTGCGGAGGGTTTGACATTTTTAGCTATATCAATAACTCTGTTATCATAGAAATAAAGACCGGGAACAGCATAATTCGATTTCGGATTTTCGGGTTTTTCTTCAATGGAAACCGCCCTTCCCTCTTCATCAAATTCCACAACTCCGTATTCTCTGGGATCACGAACATAGTAACCGAATATCGTAGCTCCCTTCTTTCTTTCCACGGCCTTTTCAAGAACCTGTGTAAAGCTTCTTCCGTAGAAGATATTGTCACCGAGGATAAGTGCCACATTATCATTTCCGATAAACTCTTCACCTATGATAAATGCATCGGCAAGTCCTCTGGGATATTCCTGTACTGCATATGAGAAGTTCATTCCGAGCTGTTCTCCCGTACCGAGAAGCTCCTGAAAAACAGGCAGGTCTCTGGGTGTGGAAATTATAAGCACTTCTCTGATTCCGCTTAGCATAAGCGTAGAAAGCGGATAATAGATCATCGGCTTATCATAAACAGGCATTATCTGCTTTGAGACAGCCTTTGTCAACGGATAAAGTCTCGTACCGGAACCTCCGGCTAATATAATTCCCTTCATAGATGTTATACCTCCATTTCATTCAAAAACCAGTACCATAAATTCTCCCACGATCTGCGTGGGCAACCCCTTATTTCAAACCGTACCATGCGGTACCCTCGTCCTTCCAGCCTATCGATATGAGATCATCCTTTTCTTTTGCGGAGACAGTATAATGGTGTGCTCCCGCTCCGGTGCAATTCGGATTATAAAGTCTGTAAAGTACAGTTCCCTCTGCTTCATCAGAGTACCATACTATACCCTCGTATTTCCATCCGAGTTTTACAAGATCGTCACATTCCTTTTTACTGAGTGAATAATGATGGTCTCCGGCATTCGGATTATATACTCTGTATACCGGAAGATCAGATGTTTTCGGTGCATACCATGCCACACCCTCATACTGCCAGCCGGCAGCTACGACATTATCCTTTTCCTTTTCATTTGCAGTATAAAAATGCTCTCCGGAATTGGGATTATATAATCTGTACATTGCAGTTGTGGGATTAATGGTAAATGCCGCATTTACTCTTCCGGAGTATAATGCTCTTCCCGAAATCTCGGCAACGGCAATTCCGGGCTTATCATTATTCTTATAGGTTATCGTGTAATAGTATGACGGAATCACCTTTCCGTCAAGAGTAACGGTTGCCTTCGGTGTTACAGGCTTGCCCACATAATTCCAGACAGTCTTGGAAAGCTTCACCTTTGCTGCTGAAAGATCAATGGGCGTAATACTACCACTCGCATCCTCCGTAAATGCCTTGATTCTCGGGCAGAAACCGATAGCGCCTCCCGTAGTTACCTTATCATCCGAAGCCACGCCGAAATTATGAGAATATATATCACTTGTGACTCCGTCTTCTATCAAATATGACTGTCCGGGTTCGGTATGGCTGTTAAAGCTGTAATTAGCACTCTGATAGTCCCCGTCCATATAAAGCCTTACGGTATCATCTCCGGCATCAGTATCTTCATAGGTCACGACTACCGCAAAGGTCTCGCCCTTTTCGAGATACAGCTTTTCGCTTAAAGGTATGGTATAAAGTCCGGGTTCGGCTGTTTTGCCTTTGACTGGCTGAGCCAGCATTGGAGTTCCTTTTGTCGGCTTATCCTTCGGAGGATTAGCATATACCTGAACCGAATATGCGATGTTGTCATCTGCAAGAGCGATGCTTACAGCATCAAGAGCTTCTACACTGCTACCCTTTACCTCAAAAACATTGGAAAGCGAATTGCCGTTTGCCATATTGTATACGACAGTGGAAAAGCCGCCGTCATATTGATAATTAAAATCATAATTATCCGCAGGTTCATACTGATATGCATACGCTCTCTGATTGCAAAGAACCTTATCATAATATGAGATATAGAATATCTCTCCCGTTCCGTTACTGTTCTTTACAAGCCATGCACCCTTTCCTTCGGGCTTATGAGTAAACTCGCTGAAATCATAATTATCGTCCCAGCCGATAAGTGCTACGGAATGATTGGCTGTAGAGGAGCCGTAGCAATAATATGCACTGTAATCTTTGTTGAAATACATTGTGCTGTAATACATTCCGGCCACGGCTGAGCCGTACTGAGTAATAAATTTCTTTATTCCGCTGACACTTGATGCGGATACCATTCGGGCATTCTGAAGATGAGCCACATTCTTGGTGTATTCAATATTTCCCGGAAGGCTTGATGACTGAGTGGCCGAACCGTAAGGAGCCGTCGTCTCATCCGCTACACCCATCCATGTAGAAAGAGCCAGTATGGTTGAAATGTTACTTCCTCCGTTTGTAAGATAATTTCTTTCATATGTACCTACGCCGTTAACATCTCCTTCAAGTCCGCCGATGGGATCAAGGGAAGCATTACTGTGATATTCGAAATATGCAAGATGATATTCGGAATAATCCGGTGTATTCTTTTTCACATTGTAATCCGCATAGCCCTGCTTCAGCATGGATGTTTCCGCTGCCGAAAGTGCTGCAAACGCCCAGCAGGTAGAATACATTCCCTGATATTTTACTCCGGTAACTATACCGTCATTTCTTGCATCATAGCTTGCAGGATATCCGTAGTTTTCTTCCGTTTCTGATATTGCACCATCCTCTACCGCATTATCATCCATCGGAATATAACCGTCATTAAACGGATCCTCCGTATCGGTTTCGATTTCCTCGGGATAAATGATAACTCCCTTTGAAGTATCGGTATTTTCCTCGGCTTTAACTTTTTCAGGCACATAAGCACCTATTCCCGTAAGAGTCATTGCCGCACAAAGAATTACTCCGATCACTGCCCTTTTGTTCATAAAAAACTCCTTTATATCTGCTCCAGATATTCATTTGCATATTTTTTAACCGTAAGATAATATCCTCTGTCTTCCAATGTAAGATTCGGATTATAATACGGATCGCCTTCATCAAGTATCTTCTGCCATCTTTCCTTGAAGCGTCTTACCTCGCTGTTGAATCTGTCGATCTTTTCGGGCGTATCCTCAAGACCTCTGCTCTTTGACTCGGCATGATACAGCTTTGCATTTGCATCGTAAACCACAAATTTATTTTTCGCATTTACCTTCATGCAGAGATCAACATCATTAAATGCTACCTTGAAGCCCTCGTCAAAGCCGCCGATCTCATTAAAAAGCTCCTTTTTCATCATCATGCAGGCTGCCGTTACGGCACTGTACTCACAGCTGAGATTGCTTCTGTTAAAGTATACGGTACCCGGAATATCCTCAAGTCCCTGAAAAGCGTGTCCCGCGATTCCTCCGAGCCCTACGATCACTCCCGCATGCTGGATGGTTTCATCGGGATAGTACAGCCTTGCGCCTACCGCTCCCACATCATCTCTTTCGCAGATTCCCAGCATATCCTCGATACAGTCTCTATTTATCATGGCTGTATCATTATTCAGAAAAAGTATATAATCGCCGGTTGCACTTTTTACGGCGAAATTATTTATCGCAGAATAATTAAACTCACCTTCCCAGGTGATAACCCTTACATCTGTTTTTTCCTTAAGCTTATCATAAAAGCGGAAGGTTTCTTCCTCCTCGCTGTTATTTTCCACGATGATTATCTCAAGCTTATCATAATAAGTCGACCTCTTCAGGGACACAAGGCATCTGTTCAGATCCTTGATATGATCCTTATTAGGTATGATAACGGAAACCACCGGTTTTTCCTTCAGAGCATATTTTACTGTATAATATCCGTGCACCTCGGATTCCTTTACCTTTGCATCAATGCCCATTCTCTGAAAATGTGCTTCGATTGCCTTTCTTCCCGCCTCAAATGCGTAAAGCTTGGATTCGGGATTTTCCGCTGTGGACTCCTTATGCATTCTCCAGTTGTAAAGGATCTTCGGTATATGATAAACCCTTTCGGAATTTTCCACACATCGAAGTATAAGATCATAATCCTGAGAGCCGTCGTAGTCATGCCTGAAACCGCCGACCTTATCGGCAAGCCTCTTTGAAAAAACAAACATATGACATATATAATTGGTTCCCCTTAAGAGATCTATATTAAAATCCGGTTTAAAATGCGGCATGAAAAACTTCCGGCCGCTGCTGTCAATCTTATCCTCATCGCTATACAGGACATCGGCATAGCCCTTTTCATTAAGCATCTTTACGCATTCAAAAAGAGCATTCGGTTCAAATCTGTCATCATGATCTCCCAAAACAAGGAAATCACCCTTGGCATGCTTCATGGCCTGATTGGTATTATCAGCTATTCCAAGGGGACCGGGAGTGTCATTTATAAGCCTGATCCTTGAATCCTTTTCCATATAGTCCCTAAGAAAGCTCTGCAGCCTTTCCTTATCGGGACTCCCGTCGGAAAAGACTATCTCAAACTTCGGATAGGTCTGATCCTCAAGAGATTTAATAAGTGCCTTGAGATATACCTCATTTGAATCATAGAGAGGTATGAGGATACTGAAGAGAGGCTCGTAGGGATATCTCGTGATCCGCTGAGCGTTTAACTCTTCCTTGGAGGGCATATAAAGCCTTCTCCATTTTGCGTAGGATATTCCGCTCCTCTCTCTTCTCGTCATACCGGTTATGGCCTTTATGCTCTTTATGGCGGTAACCTTAACTCCGTTTGTTCTTAAGTTGTATACTACGCTGTCAAATATGGTATACATTTATTCATTCCTTAATTTCAGATACTTTACAGGATAACCTCGTCGGGCTGATCCATTCTTCCCTGTTCGCAGATGATCGCGGCATGATATACTCCGCTCTTCATCCCTGCTCTGTCCGCTTCTATCCTGAAGCCGCAGAATCTCAGATCCCCCTCCTCGGGAAATGCGTCACTGACGTCCTTTCTGTAGCCCTTCTGAGTGTCAAGTATATATGAATTCTCATCATTATAGAGAAGTACCTTCTGCCTTAGATCGTTTGATTTTTTATTTCCTTTTTCGTAAAGCCATCCGGCAATGTAAAGCATCTTCGGACTTACATTTACTATATCCAGATGCCCGTTCAGATTCGGATTTACGGGAGTATTATCCGTCCCCTCGGTATAACCGCTGAAGCTTGATGTATTGAAGGAGAAATCCGTATTATGATGATTGAAATTGATATTATAAAAAGGATCGTTATGACCGAAAAGAGGATGAATGTCATACATCCTGTCTCTTTCCGCATTTAATCGTTTGATCTTTTCCACGTCCATGCTGTCATGACCTCTGCTGAGAGATTCATGATGTATCAGCACAACATCATTTCTGACCACATTATAATAACCCGCTTCATAAAGCTTCAGGCAGAAATCCACATCATTATAGGTTACCGCAAAGCTTTCGTCGAAACCGCCTACTTCTTCGTACTTCTTTCTGCTGACCATGAGGCATGCGCCCGTAACGGCAATATAATTATAATCCCATCTGTTTCTGCCGAAGTAAAGGACCACATCATCGGCAAAGCCCGCAAATGCGTGAGCGGGGCCCTCATCTATCATAATGACACCCACATGCTGAATGGTCTTTCTGTCGGGATAAAGAAGTCTTGCACCGACAGCTCCCGTATGAGGAAGCATCGCATGTCCCGTCATCCTGTCAAGCCAGCCTGCCTCGGTCACCTCCGTGTCGTCGTTAAGAAGGAGAATGTACTCTCCCGTGCTTTCCTTAACTCCTATATTGCACATTTTGGAAAAGTTGAAGTCATAGGAATCATAAACATATTTAATTCGCGGATCCCCCGCCAGCTCTTCAACCTTTTTTCTGTTCTCCTCATTACTTCCGTTATCCACCACAACTATCTCATAGTTCGGATATTCGGTATATTTGAGAATGGAATCAATGCAATTTTTAAGGATTTCCGGATTATCCTTTGACGGTATAACTACAGATACCTTCGGCTGCCCCACCGGAAGATAATTTACTCTTATCTGATTAAGGGGAAGCGCCTCGAGAGTAGCCTTTAAGTTTCTTCTTTCCAGAGCCTCTTCCTTAGCCTTCCTTGCAGCATTTGTAAAGTAAGGCTTGGCATCGGGATTTACCGACGTAGACTCCTCTCTTTCTACCCAATGATAGAGTATCCTCGGAATATGCGCTATCCTGTCAGGGGTGATCTTCTCGGTAAAACGAAGCACGAAATCATAATCCTGAGCTCCTTCAACACCTGTTCTGAAGCCGCCTATCTCATCTGCTATGCTCTTTCTGAACACTCCCAGATGACAGGTATACATATGAGACATAAATGTGTCAGGCGACCAGTCCGGTTTAAAATGCGGAGTATGTCTGTGCTTTCCGCTTTCATCCACCTTATCCTCATCACTGTAGATAAAATCAAGCTCGCGATTTCGGTTAAGTGTCTGCACCACCGTAAGAAGCGCGTCCTTCGAAAGTAAATCATCGCAGTCAAGAAGTGCTATGAATTCGCCCGTTGCAACGGAAAGCGCAGAATTTGTAGCTTCCGATATGTTACCGTTCTTCTCTCTGTAAACAACCTTCACCTTCGGATTCTTTTCGAATTTCTTCAGTGTCTTTCTTACATTCGGATAAGTCGAGCAGTCATCGGCAAGACAAAGCTCGAAATTATCATAGCTCTGCTTCAATACCGATTTGATGCATGCGATAAGATACTTATCCAGGACATTATATACAGGCACTATGACGGATATCTTAGGTCTGTAGCTTATCTCTATTTCTTTTGTCCCCGCAGCCTTATAGCCTTCGTTTTCATTTATCCATCTTTCATAATCGGAACCGTTATGAAACATGATCTTCTTATATTTATAGGTATAATGTCTGAGAGCCTTGGGATCGGCAATACCGAGTGCCCATTTTATATAATAGACACCGTAATGATAGCACTTACCGAAAAAGCTCATTGACTGTTCTTCGTTTTTATTTTCTTCACTCATAACCGATCAATCTTTCTTTGACTGTATTATTTCGAAACAGTCAGAAATGAATTTGCAAAAAATCTATAAGCTCCATCCTTGAGGAGGCTGTCAGATGCCGTAACCTCATCAAAAAGCGAAAGCCTTTCCCTGTCATATGCGGGAGCCTCACTGTTTATGATTCCCTTGTCGGGAAGAAAGTCCTCGGCATATATCTCAAGAGGCATTTTATAATCCGGTACCGGATAATAAAAATCATTCTCTTTAAAGCCTGCCTCCTTAAGAAGCTCCTCCAGCTTATCTCTCGAAAATGTCCTTACTCTGTCAACGCCGTTATAGCCCGTGATACCGTCAAACATTTTTCCGGTATGGTCCTCTGTTGCACCTGCCCAATACTTGAGTCCGTATTTATTTTCAATAGCCACAAAGAGTATACCGTCATCCTTAAGCAGGCTCTTTACCTTCTTCAGCATACTTAAAAACGGATCCGGAGAATCTATATAATAGATGGAATACTCCAGCACGCCGATAAGCGTTACATAATCATACTTTTCGGTAAATTCCACATCCTCGAAATTTCCGACTATTATCTCAAGATTATCATATTCCTTATTATGATAAGCATTTATGGTCGAACGCCTCTTGGAAAGATCTACGCAGGTAACCTGCCTGCAGCCGGCACAAAGTGCTCCCGTTACCGCACCGCATCCCGAGCCAATCTCAAGCGCTGTCTTTTCCTTATCAAATTCATACCAGCTAAGGATATTTTTTCTTATATCCGATAAATGATACAGAACCGCCCAGTCATTTTCCTTTGACAGGATATCGTCAATATCCATTCCGCTCTTTACATAGTAAAGAAGCTTTTCCTCGACATCCCCGTCGCTGTAAACATCCGTTCCCTTATAAAAATCCAGATTCAGCTTTACCTTATCTATATATTCTTCCATAT
>CACYCJ010000275.1 GCA_902772925.1 uncultured Lachnospiraceae bacterium | reverse complement strand
GATCTGATATACACGGGGAAGAAGTCTTGAGAAAAGCTCGATGGGCCATTTTTCAAGAGCCTCTGACATGATGGTATGGTTTGTATATGCACAGGTTCTGGTTGTGATATCCCATGCATCATCCCATTCAAGCCCTTCCTCATCCATGAGTATTCTCATAAGCTCGGCTACGCATACCGTGGGATGTGTATCATTGAGCTGGAATACGATCTTGTTGGGAAGATCATGAATATCGCTGTTATTTTCCTTGAATTTAAGCACTGCTCTCTGAACAGATGCGGAAATGAAGAAATACTGCTGCTTCAGACGAAGCTCCTTGCCCGAATAATGATTATCATTGGGATAAAGGACCTCAACAATGTTCTTAGCAAGGTTTGCCTGCTCAACAGCCTTCTCGTATTCACCCTTGTCAAATGAGTTGAGGTTGAACTCCTGAGTTGCTTCCGCATCCCAGATACGAAGGGTATTAACCACATTATTTCCATAACCTACTATGGGAAGATCATAGGGAACAGCCTTTACCGACTGATAACCTTCCTGTATGAACACATTTCTGTTTCCGCGATTTTCAACCCTTACATAGCCGCCGAATTTAACCTCTACGGCATACTCTGCACGCTTAACCTCAAAGGGATAGCCGTTCTTAAGCCAGTCATCCGGCTCCTCAATCTGATAGCCGTCCTTGATTGCCTGCTTGAACATACCGTATCTGTATCTGATACCGCAGCCGTATGCAGGATAACCGAGTGTTGAAAGTGAATCAAGGAAACATGCGGCAAGTCTTCCGAGACCACCGTTTCCGAGAGCGGGATCACGCTCCTGATCCTCTATGTAGTTGATATCAAAGCCCATCTCATCAAGAGCCTGCTTAATCTCATCATAATAACCGATGTTGAGAAGGTTATTTCCGAGCGCACGACCGATAAGGAATTCCATGGAAAGGTAATAAACCTTTTTTACATTCTTATTTTTGTAAACCTTATGAGTTGCGATCCATCTGTCGATAATGTCATCCTGAACAGCATAGCATACCGCCTGATATACCATCTGCGGAGTTGCTTCATCCAAAGTCTTTCTGTAAAGGAGCTTTACATTGTCCTTCACCTGCTTCTTAAAGGCGTCCTTATCGAAATCAGCCATCTTCACCATACTTAAATCCTCCTTTTTATACGAAATGCTCCGTATTTCTTTTTTCCTCACAGAGAGCTAGTTAACTGCCACACCAAAGGATACCTTTTCTCCGTTGATATCCCATTCCTTTGTAAAGCCGCTAAGCTCTTCAAAGCTGATACTGTCTGCAAGGACTGCAGTTTTTATCTTGTCTGCATTTGCATTTATGATATCGGCAATCTTTTCATTGCCGGTCACATACATATTGATCCTGTCGGTAACATCGAAGTCCGCTTCCTTACGCATTGACTGGATTTTGGAAATAATCTCTCTCACAAAGCCTTCTTCAATGAGTTCGTCCGTAAGTGTCGTGTCGAGAACAACCGTGATAAAATTATCGCCCTCTGTCACATAACCCTCGGACTTTGCAACATCAATGAGAAGATCCTCTTCAAGAAGCGAAACCTCTTCTCCGTTAACCTCAAACTTCAGAGCTCCTTCAGTCTTAAGAGAGTTCATTGCTTCGTTTCCGTTTACCTCTGACAGATACTGCTTGATTCCGCCGAGCAGCTTTCCGTATTTCGGTCCGACTGTACGAAGCTGAGGCTTAAATGTGTAGGTAGAGAATTCAGATACATCATCCTTCCACTCCACATTCTTGATATTAAGCTCATCTCTTATGATATCTACGAAGTAATCATTAAGTGTCCTGTCAGTCTTTACAAACATATTTGCGATAGGCTGTCTGTTCTTAAGACCGGATGTATTTCTTGCCGCACGACCCATTACAACTATCTTGAGAGCAGTATCCATGTTTGCCTCAAGCTCCTTGTCGATATATGCCTCATTCACCTCGGGGAAATCGCAGAGGTGAATCGAAACAGGCGCACTCTTATCGATATTTCTGACAAGATTCTGATAAATGTTTTCAGCAAGGAAAGGCACCATGGGAGCCGCAACCTCCGAGATCGTCACAAGAGCGGTATAAAGGGTCATATATGCATTTATCTTGTCCTGGGGCATATCCTTAACCCAATATCTCTCACGGCATCTTCTGACATACCAGTTACTCATATCATCCACAAAATCAGTCAGAACCTTTGCAGCCTCGGGAACCTTATAAGCTCCGAGATTCTCATCGAATTCCTTAACAGCCGTGTTAAGCTTTGAAAGAAGCCATTTATCCATTACCGAAAGCTTATCATATTCAAGCTCGAAGTTAAGCGGATTGAACTGATCTATCTCGGCATAAAGTACATAGAATGCGTAGGTATTCCAAAGCGTACCCATGAATTTTCTCTGGCCTTCCTTGATGGCATCCTCATGGAATCTGTTGGGAAGCCAGGGTGCGGAATTTGTATAGAAATACCATCTGATGGCATCTGCACCGTATTCGTTAAGTGCCCACATGGGATCAACGGCATTTCCCTTTGACTTACTCATCTTCTGTCCGTCCTTGTCGAGAACATGACCGAGAACGATTACATTCTTATAAGGAGCCTTGTCAAAGAGTAGTGTGGATTCCGCCATAAGTGAGTAGAACCAGCCTCTGGTCTGATCTACTGCTTCGGAAATGAAATCTGCAGGGAAATTGTCCTCAAAGATTTCTTTATTTTCAAACGGATAATGCCACTGTGCGAAGGGCATTGCTCCCGAATCGAACCAGCAGTCGATAACCTCGGGAACTCTCTTCATTTCATGTCCGCAGTCGGGACAGGTACAGTAAACATCATCAACAAACGGTCTGTGAAGCTCGATATCCGCAGGCACCTCACTATACTCTGTTTCGCCTTCCTTCCTCAGCTTTCCTTTTTCACGAAGCTCGGCGATCGATCCTATGGAAATCTGCTTTCCGCATTCGGCACATTCCCAGATATTAAGAGGTGTACCCCAATAACGGTTACGGGAAAGTCCCCAGTCCTGAACATTCTTCAGCCACTCGCCGAATCTTCCCTTACCGATACCTTCGGGTATCCAGTTTACGGTATCGTTATTTCTTACCATAGCATCGGAAACCTCGGTCATTTTGATGAACCAGGATTCTCTTGCATAATAAATGAGCGGTGTATCGCATCTCCAGCAGAAGGGATAATCATGCTCGAATTTCGGAGCAGAGAAAAGAAGTCCTCTTGAATCGAGATCAACTAAGATCTTCGGATCCGCATCCTTTACGAAAAGACCGGCAAAAGGCGTATCCTCTGTCATATTACCCTTTGCATCAACAAACTGAACGAAGGGAGCATCATACTTTCTTCCGACACGGCCGTCGTCCTCACCGAATGCGGGAGCTATATGAACTATTCCGGTACCGTCACCCATTGTTACATAATTGTCACATACAACATAGTGACTTTCCTTATGCTGCTTTGCAGCTTTCTCGCCTGAGCAGGCATAGAGAGGCTCATATTTTTTATAT
>CACYCJ010000274.1 GCA_902772925.1 uncultured Lachnospiraceae bacterium | reverse complement strand
TGTCCTCTGATGAATTTAACTGGAATGAGAAGCATAAGAAGACATATTTTACATACGAACAGAGAAAACAGCTTCTCGAATCGATAAGATATGTCGACCTTGTTATTCCGGAAACAAGTTGGCAGCAAAAAAAGTCTGATATTAAGGAATATCATATTGATACATTTGTAATGGGTGATGACTGGAAAGGAAAGTTTGATTTTCTGAAGGAAGAGGGCGTTGAGGTTGTATATCTGCCCCGTACTCCGGAGATCAGCAGCAGCCAGATGAAAAAGGATCTTCATGAAGCTTCTGATGTGGATGGAGAAAGCAAAATTGTTCATGATGATATAAATACCAATCCGGAATGATAGGAAAGAACAGATCAAAATGTCCGATCTGTTTATAACATACTGACAAAAACTTTAAAAAAAAGGAATGATCATAAATGAAAGAGTGCAGTGCGGTTATCTTTGATATGGACGGTATCATATTTGATTCCGAGAGAGCGGTTATAGAGTGCTGGATAGAGCTTTCCGAAAAATACGGAATCAAGGATGTTGAAGCAGCCTGTATAAAATGCATCGGAACTACCATGCAGCGGACGAGACAGATAATGCTTGAAACCTATGGGGAGAATTTCCCTTATGATAAGTATGCTGCCGAGGCATCCCGAATGTTTCACGAAAAATATGACGGCGGAAGACTGCCTGTAAAAAAGGGAACCGAAAATATTCTTCGTTACCTTAAGGAAAATAATATAAAGACTGCTCTTGCATCCTCGACTCGTAAAGAAGTTGTCGTAAATGAACTGAGGGATGCGGGACTTCTTGATTATTTTGATGAGATAGTAACGGGAGATATGGTAAAAAGAAGTAAACCCGAGCCGGATATTTTTCTTTTTGCGTGCGAAAAGGTGGGAGTATCTCCCGCAGATGCATTTGCGATAGAGGATTCCTTTAACGGGATAAGGGCTGCGGCTGCAGGAGGACTTCGACCGATAATGGTTCCCGACATTCTGCCTGCCGATGATGAAATGCGAAGCCTTGCCGAGGTTGTCCTGGGTGATCTTGATGAAGTGATATTATTCCTGAAGGACTTAAAGCGGCACTGAGGATGATTGCCATTTTGTCTCTTGCGCAGTAAAGTCTTTTGTATTATAGTAACCGTTATGAAAAACAGCAATTCAAACAATAATAAATCAAAACATGGCAAAACAGCATATGACAGATACAGGCCGTGGAGGCATATAGATATAGTTAAATATATCTTCATAATCTATATGAGCTCCTTTTTTTTGGTATATGTAGATGATTATTATTTTAATATAACCGCAACCCGTGCATATTGTTTTTATTACGGAGTTCTGGGACTTGCGATAATGTCATGTATGGCAATGATTGTCGAGACCAGCCTGATGTCATATTATAATGAAAAATATGAATTCTATCTGGATTCAAAGCCGGCGGCAACGCCGGATCTCTGGATGGTGGTTTTTCTTCTTGCAAATGTCATTTCATTTTTTATGGCAGCAGATAAAAAAGCGGCATTTACCGGAGAGAACGGAAGACGGTTCGGACTTCTTATGATACTCTGTGTGGCAGTTTGCTTTCTTATACTTGCACGGGGTGTTTATCTGAATATGGTGAACCTGATCGTGCTTTCGGCGGTGACTGCATTTTCCTATATTATGGCATTTCTTCAGCATTTCGGATTTGATCCTCTGCATTTTTTAGAGAGGGTAACGGATAATCAGAAGGAAAAATTTATAGGGACCTTCGGAAATCTCAATACCTTCGGTTCGTATGTATGTATCGCGATGCCGATATTTGCGGCTCTTATCATCTTCAGCGAAAAGCTGTATGTGAAGGTACTTTCGGGAGTTATGGTCGCGCTTTCGGCCATGGCTATGATAGTATCGAAGAGTGATAATGTTTATCTCGGGCTCGGAGCTGCATTTCTGCTTTTGTTTTTTATCGCAATATATTATAAAAGGATTAAGGGCTTTTTTGAGGCTATACTTTATATGGCTATCGGACTTTACATTATGGCCCTGCTTTCCAAACTGTTCGGCGGAAGTACGGCGCATATAAACGGTATTGCAAAGCTTATAGAAAAGCCCGGCTTTATGGGAGCATTTCTTCTGGCGGCTTTTGCCTTATATGTCGGAATGCGCTTTTTCGAAAAAGCTTCATTTGATACTTATGAAAAAATACAGAATAAACGCACAATGTTGATTCTGGGAGTACTCCTTGCGGCAGCGGTAGCGTTTGTTTTTATAATCGGTATCAGGTCCGGAAGCAGTCTTTTTACCTTCGATTACAAATGGGGAACCTACAGAGGATATGTATGGAGCAGAAGTCTGTATGCATATTCCGACAGCAGTATCCGCGTCAAGCTTTTCGGTAACGGAAATGAAACTGTGAGGATGTTTCTGCTTGACTACAGGGATGAGATGGTAAGGCTGACCAAAAAGTATTATGATAACTGCCATAATGAGGTGCTACAGTTTCTGGTTACTACGGGACTATTTGGTGCAACCGGGTACCTCGGTACATTTATAACATCTGTCATCTACATGATAAGAAGAAGTAAAGCGGATCCGGTTGTTCTGGCACTTCTTGCTTCATCGGTTTCGTATTTTGCTCAGGGACTTGTAAATGTAAATCAGCCCATTACATCGCCTCTTTTCTTTGTGACTATGGCGGCAGGAATAGGTTACATCAGATACAGAGATCAGGGGTACGGTGTTTTTAATAAAGATAATAACGCAAAAAAGGAGAAATAAAATGACACTTTACGATGAACTTGTTTGGAGAGGTCTGATCGCTCAGACTACGGATGAAGAAGAGATAAAGGAGCTTATCAATGCGGGCAAAGCAACATTTTATATAGGCTTTGACCCCACGGCAGACAGCCTCCATGTCGGACATTTTATGGCACTCTGCCTTATGAAGAGACTGCAGATGGCAGGAAATAAGCCTATAGCTCTCGTGGGAGGCGGAACCGGTTATATTGGCGACCCCTCCGGAAGAACCGATCTCAGATCCATGCTTACAAAGGAGACTATTGAGCATAACTGCGAATGCTTTAAAAAGCAGATGAGCAACTTTATAGAATTCGGTCCCGATAAGGCGATAATGGTTAATAATGCGGACTGGCTGCTGAATCTTAATTATATTGAGTTTATCCGTGATATAGGTTCACAGTTCAGCGTCAATAAAATGCTTGCTGCCGAATGCTATAAGCAGAGGATGGAAAAGGGCCTTACATTCCTTGAATTCAACTACATGCTTATGCAGAGCTACGATTTCTATATGTTATATAAGGAATACGGCTGTAATATGGAATTCGGCGGTGACGATCAGTGGTCCAACATGCTGGGAGGAACAGAGCTTATCAGAAAGAAGCTCGGTAAGGACGCTTATGCAATGACTATAACACTTCTCCTTAATTCCGAAGGCAAAAAGATGGGTAAGACCGCAAAGGGAGCAGTATGGCTTGATGAAGCAAAAACATCACCCTTTGATTTCTATCAGTATTGGAGAAATGTGGATGACAGTGATGTAATTAAATGTATCAAGCTTCTTACATTTATCCCTATCGAAGAAATTGCCGAGATGGAAAAATGGGAAAATGAGCAGCTTAATAAGGCAAAGGAAATACTTGCCTATGAGCTTACAAAGATGGTTCACGGAGAGGAAAAGGCAAATGCCGCTCAGTCTGCCGCAAAGGGAATCTTTTCAGCGGGAAGTGCTGAAAATATGCCTTCTCATACACTTACAGATGAGGATTTCACGGACGGAAAGATCGATGCCATAGGTATCCTTGTAAAGAGCGGACTCGTATCTTCAAGAAGCGAAGGAAGAAGAGCCATAGAGCAGGGCGGAGTATCGGTAAACGGTGAAAAGGTTACGGATATAAGGGCTGACTTTGAAAAGTCTGCATTTGAAGGTGAATTTGTCATCCAAAGAGGAAAGAAGAATTTCAAAAGGATAATAGTCGGTTAAGACCGGATTATTTCGAAAGAAATTGTTATACAAACGGGGTAGAAGATTATGATGTGGTTATGGATCATATTGGGGATATTAGCATTGGCGGGAGCGGTCTTCGGACTGTATAAGGCCGGCGCGCTTGATACTATCATCAGGAAGATTCCCGCGCTGGAACAGAGGCTTTACAAGGAAGAGGAGGAGCCTGTCGAAGAGGAAAAGTTTTTTAGTCTTCAGGGTAAATTTTATGTGCTGGTTGCGGATAATGATGAACAGACCGTGAAGACACTTGAAACCTACTGTCAGGATACTAATATTATGCTTACCTCCGCCGATAACGGTGTAAGGACGCTTGAAAAAGGACGCAAGGAAAAGTTCAACCTTATACTTCTTACTAATGATTTCCTTAGAATGGACGGGGTCCAGATACTGAACAACCTGAAGGGGAGCAAGGATAACAAAAACAGAGATACAGCTGTTTATATGTTGCTTTCGGACCCGAGATGGGAAAAGGAAAGTGAATTTGTGGAAAAAGGCTTTGAAGGTGCATATGTTAAGCCAATCGGAAAGATGGAATTTTATGCGATGGTCATAAAGCATTGTCCGCCGAAAATGCTTCCCGAGGATGAGGAATTCGTTGAAGAGATAAAACGAATGGGAGAGGATGAAAAATGTCTTTCCGTACTCGGTATCAGCCTTCAGGATGCTCTTGCCGCAAATGATAATGATATAGCGGAAGTAAGAAGGGCTGCGGCAATGTTTGTGGTTGAGTCTTACGATAATATCGATGCCATGGAACAGAGCCTAAATGACAATGATGCAATGAAATATATGGAATGCTCAAGAAAACTTCGTGATATCTGCGATAAGCTTAATGCAAAGAGACTGTTCGATTATTTTGATGATAATGTAAATATGGCTAAGGATGACGGGCTTGATATTGCAAGAAAGAACTGGAAGAAGCTTTTCAGGGAATGGAGCTTCGTGGTTGAAAGCCTTTCCGAATGGGTCGGCAGAGAAGAGATAGAAAGCTACGTGGAATTCAAAAACAAAAAACAGCCATAGTATTAAAAGGGAAGCTGCTACAGGCTTCCCTTTTAGTATCCGATTAAGAATTGTCACCTTGATTTTTTTTAGGACGACCTCTTTTTCGCTTATGTCTTTTTGCCATTTCATCAATGGCTTCGTTTGCAAATTGTGACTTAAAGTCATGCATTTCCGCTACCATGTCATACGGAAGGGATCTATATGCATATCCCCAGAAGTCATAATCATATAGTTCCGAAAGTGCTGTTATTATCTCCGGGGTAGGATGCAGCCTTCCGGTTTCATAGCCGCTGTAGCACTGCCTGGTGATATGAAGCAGAGCGGCCACTTCTTTCTGCGTAAGGTTTTTTCTTTTTCTTGCGGTACGCAGTACATTTCCCCAATAAATTACAGGTCCCATTTTTATCTTCTCCTTTTTTAAATGAATATGGCGTTAAGGTAATAATTATGTTATCATTAGTGCTTGTAAAAATTGAATTTTTGTACCGAATTGCGTAAAATCTTATACGAAAAGCATAAGAGGTTATGTATTTTGCCGATGCAGGATGCTTATGCACAATATATAGGGAGGGTCCCGGCAGTTCGGGACATATTTCATACATTTCGGTACATAAAGGAAACGAATGGAGGACTTTATGAGTAAGGCAGATACATTGTTTATAAATACCTGTAAAGAGATAATAGAGCATGGCGTCAGTACCGAGGGCGAGAAGGTAAGACCTAAATGGGAGGACGGAACCTATGCATATACGATAAAAAGCTTCGGTATAGTCAATCGATATGATCTTTCAGAGGAATTTCCTGCGATAACTCTCAGAAAAACATATATTAAATCTGCTATAGATGAGGTTTTGTGGATCTGGCAGAAAAAGTCAAATAATGTACATGACCTTAAAAGCCACATTTGGGATGAATGGGCTGATGAGGACGGTTCAATCGGGAAGGCTTACGGATATCAGATGGGCGTGAAGCACATTTACAAGGAAGGTGAGTTCGATCAGACGGACAGAGTGCTTTTCGATCTGAAAAATAATCCGTATAGCAGAAGGATTATGACTAATATTTATGTGCACAGCGATCTCCACGAAATGAACCTTTATCCCTGTGCATACAGCATGACCTTTAATGTTACCGATGACAGGCTGAATGCCATTTTAAATCAGAGGTCGCAGGATATGCTGGCGGCAAATAACTGGAATGTGGTCCAGTATTCGGCTCTTGTCATGATGATAGCGCAGGCCAGCGGCTTGAAGCCCGGCGTGCTTCTTCATGTTATTTCGGATGCGCATATATATGACAGGCACATTCCCATAGTAAAGGAGCTTATCTCAAGACCGACCTATCCCGCACCCAAGGTGACTCTCAATCCGGAAAAGACTAACTTCTATGACTTTACTCCGGATGATTTTACCATTGAAGATTATGTTACCGGACCTCAGGTGAAAAATATTCCGATAGCAATCTGATATGCTGCGCGGTTAATGCAATTTTTAAGAAAATGGCTGTAAGGAGGATTATTATGAATGCCATAGCTGCAGTTGATAATAAATGGGGCATCGGCCTTAAGGGGAATCTTCTGGTGAGGATTCCGGCTGATATGAAGAATTTCAGAAATATGACAATGGGAAATGTTATAGTGCTCGGAAGGAAAACGTTGGCGGGATTTCCGAACGGACTTCCTCTTCAGGGCAGGACTAATATAATCCTTTCATCAAAAAAGGACTTTACCGTAAGAAACGGCATAGTCGTACATTCTAAGGAGGAATTGTTTGAAGAGCTAAAGAAATACGATAGTGCTTCCGTATATGTTACGGGCGGAGGAACTGTCTATGATATGCTTATCCCTTATTGCGATAAGGCATATATCACAAAGATAGATTACAGCTACGAAGCAGATACCCGTTTCCCGAATCTTGATCTTCTCGAAAATTGGGAGGTTACCGAGGAGGGCGAAGAGGAGACCTGCTTCAGTATAGAATACAGATTTATGACATATGAGAATCATACACCTTTGAAATACTGATACAGGTGTGATATAATGTCGAATGTTGTTTTTTTGAACATATTTTTTGAGGAGGTAAAGTAAAAGTGGCGGAGAATATTTTGATAACAACAGGTTCCGGTTTTGAGGGGTATAACATTGATGAATATCTCGGGTTTATTGCAAGTCACGATCTGATAGGCTCTAATTTTTTCCGTAATTTAACTGCATCGGTTGCCGATGTTTCGGAAAAAAATGATGCAAATCTCGAAAACTGCAAAGAGGATGCAGAGGCACATCTTATTTCGGAAGCAAAGAAAAAGAAGGCAAATGCGATAATCGGGATGAAAATGGAGTATGTTACATTTTCATCTACTTCGATAGGCGTTGTTACTACCGGTACCGCGGTCAGAGTATCACCTAAAGCGGTTGTTGATACAAGCTTCCATAAGGAACTTGTGGTAAAGAATTACTACACGAGAGTGATCCCGAAGCCTGTTCTTGTTGTGCTTGACGGAAATATGGAGGAGATCAATATATCCGTTCAGTTCTATAACTATAATCAGGATGAGATACTTGCAGTAAGAGCTGATGTGGAGTTTACAAATCTTTTTGATGAAAAGCTTCTCATCAAGGGAATGGATTTCTCATTCAAGAAGGGTAATGTTTCACTGATCAAGTCCGAATTTATTCCCAGTAACCTTACTTTCTCGGATGTGAATGTACTTAAGGAGGCTCGCGTGATACTTAATAAATATGCAACGCCGAGCGGAGTCTATATTGTAAATGATAATCCTATCGATATAACCATGAGCACACACAGATTAGAGGTTCTCAAGGCCAGCCGAGGAATTGATGCTGTTGAAAGATACAGAACGGACGGAATGATCTGGACATGTAACTGCGGTCATGTAAATGAAGCAGGATCCGAGGAATGTATAGTTTGCGGAAGAAAGCAGGAAGAGATCAAGGGCGCAACCGGCTTCAATTATGAAGAGATGATCGATAAGATGAAGGAAAAGGAATATGTTATCGAGATCAAGGATGTGCTTATGGATTATATTCAGCAGCAGAAGATAGATACAAAATACAGAATGCATTTGCTTGAGATCATGGAGTCAGGTATCCGCTACGAAAAAACTCGCGGAAGCATGAAGGATTCCGTAATCGAGAAGGTTGAAAAGGTATTTGAGGACGGATTAAAATAAGATTTCCGTTTGTGCTTGGCTGTTTACAAAAAAGTACTTTTTATGTTATAGTGTAATGTGTATGTCAAAGATGCATTTGACATAGAGACTAATTTTTTTTACGGGGTGATAGGTTTGGGTTCAGGTCTTAGCATGGCCAGCGTCAATAAAATCAAAGAATTGGCTGAAAATCAACAGTATGAAATGGCTGTTGATATTTTGGATTCTCAGAATCTGGAAAAGTCATTGAACCCGCAGTTTATCAGAACCTGCGGAGAAATCTATGAAAATGTCGGGAGACTTACCGATGCCAGAAGGTTATATGTTAAGGCTCATATCATGGCTCCCGAATCAAATCGTATTATTTTTTCCATAGTACTATATTATCTGAAAAGAGGATATTTTTCACTTGCCAAGCAGTATGCAAATCAGTATATGTTCAATGATAAAAAAGAACAGGCTGCTTACAATATGAATTATCTTCTTGATAAAGCAAGGAGAGTTTCCTGCAAGGAGCTTCTTCCTCGTATATATCCGCTTTATATGCATGAAATGGATGAGTTTTGGAGCTACGAGCTTTTCCTTTTGGCAAAGCTTCTCGGAAAAGCTGATGTGTCGGATAATATTTCAAGCGATTATCGTGCAACCTACAGAAATTCCGTTTTTTCAAATAATATCAATCTTGTAGATAACGGCTTCAAGAATGCCGAAGAATATTTCTATACATTCCCTGAGACTGAGCTTCCCGATTCCGCAGAGGATGAAGAGGAAATCCGGGAGCAGGAGAAAAAACAGCTGGAAACGGATTACAGAAGAATGCATCCGGAGGAATTTGAAGCTAAAGAAGCTGTATTTCTTACAATGGAGGATGTTGATCCCGAAGCTGAAGCAAAAAGCGTTGAGGAAGAAATAAACTCGAGGAAGAAAGGACTCTTCGGAAAGCTTTTCGGAAGAAATAAAAAAGCAAAGGCTGAGGCTGACGAAACGGCAGAAGCTTCGTCCGAGGAAGAAAACGAGATAAAAAAGGATGATTCATCATCCGAATCCGGTTCGAATGAAAATGCAGAAGAACATAAGTCGGAAGAAGGCAGCTCGGAAGAAAGATCAGAAGAAAGTAAAGAAGAAGCTTCAGCTGACAATGTTCAGGAGTCAGAGTTAAAGACAGTCGAAAACAGTACAGCAGCAGAAGGTGATACTTCTGAGAATGATACTGATGAAGAAGAGGATACCACCTATGATGGTGAAAGATCCTTTAATGTTATGAGCGTAGAGGATGCTATCACATATGATTATGATGACGGCTTTGCGCCTGAATCCGAAATGATCTCAGATATAGAGGATGATACATCGGAAACAGATTATTTTGATACTGTTTCATTATTCGAATTTGATGAGACCGAGGAGCAGGAGACTTCATACCAGGAACCTTTGAAGGAGGAACCGGTATTTAAAGAGACTGAAGCAGCTTTTGAACCGCTTGAAGAGGCGGTTAACGAGGCAGTTGAAGAAACTGTGGAAGAAACCGTAGAGGAAGCAGTTGAGGAGACTGTAGAAGAAACCGTAGAGGAAGCGGTTGAAGAGGCTGTAGAAGAAACCGTAGAGGAAGCGGTTGAAGAGGCTGCAGAAGAAAACAAAGAGGAAGCGGTTGAGGAGACTGTAGAAGAGATTGAAGAGGAAGCGGTTGAGGAGACTGTAGAAGAAACTGAAGAGGAAACGGTTGAAGAGACGGTAGAAGATACCGTAAATGAAACGGCTGAAGAGTCGGCAGAAGAAACTGAAGAGGAATCGGTTGAGGA
>CACYCJ010000273.1 GCA_902772925.1 uncultured Lachnospiraceae bacterium | reverse complement strand
TGATACAGGTTATCTTGCAGCAATGGAAGAAACATGTACTATCGACATTGAAAGAGTTCAGGGTCTCGGCAATGTTCTTGCAGGTGGTGAAGGTCTCTTCAATACTAAGGTTACAGGCCCCGGTAAGATCTGGCTTCAGACAATGCCCGCCAATGTTCTTGCAGGCGCTATACAGCCTTACATTGTTACTTCATAGAAGAAACAATATAAATATTGATTTAAACCTTATAAGAGGGTGTTCCGTAAATCCGGAAACACCCTCTTTTTCAGTCATCAGTCAAGCTCCGCGATTGCCTCTATCTCGATAAGCACATCCTTCGGAAGTCTTGCAACCTCAACACAGCTTCTTGCCGGCCAGTCGGAAACGAAGTATTTTGAATAGATTTCATTAACCTTTGCAAAATCATCCATATTCTTTATAAATACAACCGTCTTTACAACCTTATCAAGACTGCTGCCTGATGCTTCAACAAGATTTTTTATATTTTTAAGTGCCTGCTCAGCCTGAACCTCGATACCACCCTCAACAAGCTGTCCTGTAGCGGGATCAATGGGAATCATTCCCGAAGTAAAAAGAAGATTTCCTGTTTTAACTGCCTGTGAGTAAGGTCCGATAGCGCTCGGTGCCTTATCTGTAATAACTAACTGTTTCATAATATTCCTCCTGATTTATATATCTTTACCGAATGGCCTAACGCCTTGCGGTAATTCTTACCTCTGCTTTTTTAGTAAAATGCACTCATCGGTAATCTCTATCTTTCCCTCCTTGAGAAGGTGTCCGATTGCCCTCTTATAAGCATTTTTACTGATTCCGAATTTTGCTTTTATCAGCTCCTTATCGGTCTTATCGGTAAACGGAAGGCTGCCGCCGGACTGTTCCAGTATCCTGTAAACCATTTCGGCATCTTCATTTATCTGATAGGGTATCTCGTTTCGCATTGCAAGATCTATCTTGCCGTCCTCGCGTACCTTGATCACTCGGCACTTAACCCTGTCTCCTACATTTACCCTTTTAAAAATCTCGCTTTCATGAACCAGCCCCGGATACTTTTCTTCAACTGCTATATACGCGCCGGAGCCCTTTTTATATTCATAGACCGTTCCTTCAACCAGCTCGCCCTTTTCATATGAAGCATCCGTCTTCAGCAGCCGTCCGATCCGCATTGTAACACAGGGTCTGCCGGATTTATCAATATACATTCCGAAAAGGTACTCGCGCCCTTTTTCGACTCTTGCAGTCTGTTCCTTGAAGGGAAGAAAAATATCTTTTTCCAGCCCCCAGTCACAGAATGCGCCGAAATCGGCAACACTGTTAACCTTAAGTCTCGCCAGCTCTCCTGAAGTGATAAGCGGACTGTTTACCGTCGCTATATCCCTGTCCTCGGAATCCTTATATACGAAAACCTTTATCAAATCCCCTGTCTTCTTATCCTTAGGAAGCTGCTTCATCGGCAGGAGCACATCCGATTCACCGTCCGTAAGAAATGCGCCGACGCTCCTTATCCTTGCTATTTTCAGTTCGTTCCACTCACCTGTCTTAAGCATTACATTCTCCATTTCATTGCTTCGGAACATCGATTTCTTCAAAAAGCGGCGTAGAGAAATATCTTTCCGCTGTATCGGGAAGAACAGTCACGATGGTCTTCCCTTTCCCGAGCTTCTTTGCCATTTTAAGCGCAGCGGCCACATTTGTTCCGCTTGATATACCGCAGAGAAGTCCTTCCTTTGACGCAAGAAGCTTGGATGTTTCCAGAGCTTCATCGTCTCTTACGATACATATATCCTCATAAATATCCTGATCGAGTATGGGAGGAATGAGTCCGTCACCAATACCCATCTGGACATGTGTTCCGATAGAACCGCCGGAAAGTATAGCCGCATTTTCAGGCTCTACTGCCCATATAAGTATATCCGGGTTATCTTCCTTAAGAGTCGTACCGATTCCGGTAATTGTGCCTCCCGTTCCGATTCCGGAGCAGAAGCCGTCTACCTTTCTCCCGATATCTTCGAGTATCTCAACAGCAGTCACATTTTTCTGAACCTCGACATTTGCCGGGTTTTCGAACTGCTGCGGAACAAATACTCTCGGATCCTTTTCCTTCATATCGAGAGCCATCTTTATACAATTATCTATGCATTCTCCTATATCACCGTCATCGTGAACAAGTATCACCATCGCTCCGTAGTGGCAGACAATCTTCCGTCTCTCTTCACTTACCGAATCCGGCATGATGATAATGGTCTGATAGCCTCTGACGGCACCAACCAGAGCAAGTCCTATACCCTGGTTACCCGAAGTAGGTTCGACTATTATACTTCCCTCTTTGATCAGGCCCTCCTCCTCGGCCCTTTTGATCATATTGTAGGCTGTCCTTGTCTTAATGGAGCCTCCTACATTCAGTCCCTCAAATTTCACAAACACATCTGCATCATTTTCATCTGTCAGATGGTTCAGCTTTACCAGAGGCGTATGCCCCATTGCGTCCAAAATATTCTCGTAATACATATTTTCCTTCTTTCGGTTATAACATGATGCTTGCTATGTTACACCAAATCAAAAAGCCGTGTCAATTAAATATCTTATCAACCAGAGGTTTATGGATCTCTTCTTCATCCGGAATCCGAATGATAGTCGTCACGGAATACTTCTCAAGCGCTTTGACAATGCCGTAGGCCAGCAGGCTTAGAAGCTTCATCGTGTCTCCTCCCTCAACAAAAAAGAGTTCAACTATTATCGTATCGATAGGAGCCTCGTAATGCATAAGGAAAAGTCCCGTAACTCCTGATTTATCCGAATAAAACGATGACAGATCCGGATCAAAGTACGAAAACGGAACCGACATCGGATCCTCCATATATCCGGAATGATCGTTTTTTAGACAGGTTTTTATCATTTCCCTGAATTTGGAAAGTGACAGATTACCGATGTTATTGATAGCTCCCGCCTCAACATGCCTTGCCAGTTCATTGGCATAATACTGTCCTGTCGGGGTTTTAAGGGCCACAACATCCGAAAGCTCCTGTACCGAAACCTCTCTGACCTTCCAGTCCTTATGCTTTGCTTCCAAAATCTCAGGTTCACCTTCGGATTTTTCTTTTTCTTCATCCTCCGTATAAGAAACGGGATCTATACTGCCGAAAAGATTTATTTTTGCGAGTTCCTCTCCGTAGTTTATATCCGGTTCCCCCGTAAGCTTCTCAAATTCCGAAACCTCGACAGACATTATATTGTCTCCGACAGCTGAAAATCCATGATGTGAAAAATACTCTCTTTCTCCTTCACAGATTACCTCGCGGCTGTATTCTGTGGGAAATATCGCAGCTATTCTTTCAAGCTTCTCTTTTTTTGCATATTCAAAGGCATTTGACAAAAGCTTTTCACTCACTCCGCGCCTTCTGAACGGGCCGGCTGTAAACAGCCAGAGGATCACCAGATCATTCTCCTTTTCCATTCCGAGAAGAAGTCCGGCAGGCACATTTCCTTCTCCGTCATCAATCAATGCGCCGAGCACAACTGACAGCTCAAAATCCTTCCTTTCAGTATACTCAAAAGGATCGAAGCCCTTGAAGTACTCAAGTTTGTTTTTGCTTAATTCTGTTATTATCATATTTTTCCCCATCAATCATATTTAATACCCAGATCTCTGGCCTGCTTATCCTGTTTATCCATTGTCCACTTAACACTAATGGTCTTTAAAAATCCCATTCGGCTTATAAGCAGGGATTGTTTATCGGTTATAACATCACTCATAATGGACAGGAAATCCTTGTTGCGTTTTGTATCCAGCTCGTCAAAGGAATTGTATTTTTCCCTGAGTCTGTCGGTCATAATGTGGCGATAGACTTTCTTAAGACCGGCCTTCTTCTCTTCCATGACCGCTTCAGCTCTTTTGATCGCGTCCTCATTATTATCTTTATCCTTCTCTTCCTCATGCTTATTCATTGCAGTACGGAAATCTTCAAATGCAGCTCTGAATTCCTGTTCTCCTTCAGGGTGTGCTTTAAAGAATGAATCCATTGAAGGCTTTAATTTTTTGTGCCACTCTTCATTATCCGGATCTGTGTCCAATGAAAACTTATTGGACATATTACTGAAGAAATGATTAAATGAGCCGTAATCTTTTGTTTCCGCCAATCTGAAGGGTATAAGGCGATCGGTAAAATTCTTTTTCAGTCGTTCGAATTCTGCTTTTTCTTCATCAGTAGGATCAAGCATTCCGTCATGATTACTCACGATTTCATCCTTCTTTGCTTTAGCGGTATCATAGCTTTCAACTATCTTCCGCATAGCATCAATATCTTCATATGAATTGATTTTTTCCAGCATGGCGGCAACTTCAGCTTCACTGACCCGGTTTTCCGTAAACATTTTGACTATATCATCTCCGAAATATTCATATGACAGTCCCGGAAGATTTGTTTCGACGAGGAGGTCCCAATTAGTTACAGCCTTCATATCATCATCCATTTTTTTGAATTCTGTAACTATTTCCAGAAAGCCGTTTTTAGCAGTGTTAATGATTTCCATACGCTGCTTCAAAGGATTGATACAGGCCTTTTGCACTAAATCTTCATATTCATCAAAAAGTCTGCTTATATCATCCGCATTATCGGTAATAGACGCCAGCTCTCTGACATATGCAGTCCTCGCTACCGCCGGCGCATTTTCCATATTTCTGTTTTCGGAGGATTTCTTATCCTCGCTCATATCAAAATATTGATGAGACGGAGACATCTTGGTGAGCAGGCTGATCACCTTCTCACTTTCCTCAATCTGCTTATTAAAATTATCCAATGTATTTTGAAGTCTTATCTGCGCCTGTGAGAAATTGTATACGGATGCGGGTATCTCGAGTCCCATTTCCTGAGCCTTAAGTAAAGCTACGGCGATTCGCGAACCTGAAGCCCTCTTATCACCGAGAGAAAAAATCTCAGTAAAAGCCTTCCCGAGTTCTTCTCTTTTCTCCTGATACAAAGACTCAAATTCGGGCTTCAAAAGCATATGGAAGCCATGACGGAAGGTATCCATATCACCTATCGACGCCGCAGTAAGCATTCTTGTAACATGGAGCTGCTGATCCTCATCCAGCTTAGTACAGTTACCGAAATCAATAATAGTCAGCTTCTCGTCATCTATCATTATATTTCCGTCATGAGGATCGCCATGATAAAAACCGCCCTCAAAAACACCTTCATTTGTCCATTTATATGCAAATGTGTCCAGGTACTTCTTTTTCTTTTTTAATCCCGCAAGTTCCTTTGCAAGCTGCTCTGCAAGTACTTCCGGAGCGAGATTACGCTGAATTTCCCAGAGTCTTTCATCAGGCAGATTTTCCCAGTCAACACCATGCTCGTTAAGTGCACTGTAAAGCCCGGTACTATAGCCTGCATCGAAATTATCAGGATTCTCACCGGCTTTCAGATAGAATTTCTTTATCGCATCCGTTTCATTCTTTATACCCTCAAGCAGGCTGTCAATAGTCTGACCCGGTGCTTTTTCAAGCACCATAGATGTAGACGTCGGAGCAATCAGAGTATTAAGCTTCATGGCAGCAACATTTTCGTCTCCGGCTTTCTTTTTTTCGTCATAAAGCTTTCCAAGCTCTACATTTCGCGCTTCAATAGTAAGATCAAGCTCCTCCTCGACTCTTTGGAGCTGACCCTCGTAGGTGGTCTGCATTCCGCCTTTTTCATCTTCCTTCAGCTCCGGAAGCAGCGAAGCACCGTTCTCCTGACGCTTTCTGTTTTCTTCTTCGCGCATCCTCACATCGGTTTCTCTGGCGCAGCTTATCATAAGCCCCTTTTCACGCTGCATCCTGTTATTGACATCCGGCTTTAAGAGCTTAACGGCAACCTCCTGCTTGTGACCGTCATTTGTTGTCATCTCACATAAAAATGTCTGTCCGACGCTGGCTGCGCCAAGCGGCTTAATCACCTTCATTTCCTTTATCTGGCCGTGCGACCTCTGAACCATTGAGTAAAGCTCCGCTTCAACTATCTCATCGGGAATCGAAGCAAGCTTACTCTTCATATCCTTTATGGCACCTTTTAGCTCATCGGGGATACCTTCGAGAGGAAGGCCCTGCATCATCTTCTGGAAAAGCGGTCCCGCTCCCTTCAGAAGACCTCCGATATAGTTGGCCATTACATCGGTTTCAACCTTTCTGTTGTGTGCCTCCCGTCTATCCTTCTCCTCCTGACTGATACCTTTTTCATTTTCATCCAGTTTGATTCCCTGAGGCTTCGCATTTTTTATCATGGAACCGATCATGGCACGCTTATCCATGGTGCTTACACCGGTAAAATACTTTTCAAAGACAAGCTTGGTAAAAAGGCCCTGACCTGAAGCTCCGGTGGTCATGGCATCCTTCACCATATCATTTAGCATTTCATTTCCCGTCTCTATATTTTCCTTCTTTATCTTCTTTCTTTCTGCCTCATCCAGATCGGGAAGATCGGCATTCTTTAATGTCTTTTTCTCCCGTTTTTCAGGTTTAAATAACTCTCCTGAATATCTATTAACGGTTTGCTGTATTATTTTCGTAGCCTTCTCAACGCCTGAATCTATCTTTTCTTCCGCCTTTGCAAAATCATCAAGCTTCATATCGGCTATTATCTCAGCCATTGACGGTATCCCGAGGATAATATTTCCTGTTTTAAGCTTATCGGAATCAGTAATATATTCCACTATAAACTTTTTAAATTCTTCTTCCGTACTAACCTGATTAAGCAGATTCTCCTCGGCGCCTTCCTTCATCTCAATTGCCTCATCGGCAATGGCGGATCCTATCGCCTTAAAGCCGTTCTTTATATCAGACATATCTCCGTCCAGGAGTTTGAAAAATGCACCTAAGAAACCTCCCTGCTGCTGCTTCTGCTGTTCTTCCTTTTTCTTCCTCTCCGCTTCCTCTTTTGCAACTTTATCGGCAGCCCTCTTATTATCAAGTTCACCCTTCCGCTTCTGAACATCCGGAAACTTCTCCTTAACTATTGACGCAACCTGCTTGTCGACAATGCCTACAATGCCGGTCAATGTGTCACGGACGGTTTTCTTCAGATCAAAAGCTTCATTATCCATACCGAAGACACATATCTTATCAAGAATCCCGTCAACAAGCTTGAATCCTTCATTTCCTTTTTTATATATATCGGAAACAAGTACAGATATGGCTGCTGCATTTTTCTGAAGCATAAGCCTCATTCTTACACCGGGCTCCGCCATCTTTTCGTCGGCGGTCCAGGTCTCATAGGAAAATATTATGTCGCTTAAAAGGTTCTTTATCCTTTCCTCGCTCTCATTCCACTCGAGTTCCTCCGGAGCTTTATCCTCCTGTGCCTTTACATCCGTCAGATCAAATTTATTTTTCGCATTACTTTCTTCTTTCTTTTCTTTTTTATCCTGCTTCTCGGCAAGCTTAACCTTCTGTTTTACATCTTTTTTACTTGCCTTTGTCTTATCCAGAAGCTCTTTCGTTTCTCTTACATTTATCTTTCTCTGCTGCAGACTGTCTACTAAAACAATATCATTTGCGGAATAATTATTCTTTAACTCCCTTTCACTCTTTACGATAATGATATTTTTACCCTCAAGACAGCTCTGTGCCAGATGTGACAGCTCCGTAGTCATAAGGTTTGCAAAGTCAAGCGCCTTATAGCCTGTCTTGCTTATCAGATAGTCCGTAAGCAGCTGTCTCTTGGATGCATTATCTGCATGAGCATCTAAATTTTTCGTCACATCACGGACAACATCCTCTGTCACATTTTTGCCATAGGTTTTCTCATTTTTTACTATATCTGAGGCAAGCGCATCGGCAATGAGTCCGGTAGTTCTCTCCAAAGCCACATCAGTCTTGCCGCAGGAAAGACGCGCCTGTCCTCTGGAATTCTGATAGACATATACAAATGAGCCCCCCACGGGAATAACCTTTGCTTCAAGCTTTCCCGCCTGAAATTCGGAAAGAGAGCTCCTGATATCGGCAATCACATTCGGAAGCTCTTTTGCAAGGGCATTTTCCTTCTTATCCTTACTCTTTGCCAATCTTGCGATAATGTCGGACGGAGCTTCACTTCCCGATAAAGCCTTGTAAATAAGCTCTCCCGCGTTTCCGAGCTCCTTGACCTTCTTTTCCGACGGTGCCTTGGATTTTATTATCCTTGTAGTTTCATTCTGACCTGCCGAAAGTCCGTAGGTTTTTGCCATAACAAGGATCTGGTGGGCATTTGTCGCATTTTTCAGACCGACTCTGTCACCTTCTAAGAGCAGTTCTCTGGCAACACGGAACTCTGCCGCTTCAGTTAACAATCTGTCCAGATTCATCTGAACATTTCTTAATCTTTCTTTACCCTTCTTGAATGTAGGATCTTTGCTGTCCACATAGTGCTTGCAGGAAGAAATGGCTGCCTCATATCCGGTAAGGACGAAGTCTATGGAATCGATATCCCATACGGTATTTTTCTTCTGAAGAAGCCTCTCGACATCAGCGATTTTTTTCTTCACATCCTTCATCGCCTTACTGTCACCCGTATTTTTTTCCTGAAGGATAAGAAGCGTGGAAAGGTTTCTGCCCTGGATTGCCTCAAGCTTTGCCCTTTCCTCATCCTGCAGCTCTATCTCATCACTTTTAAGAACCGTATCTATCATATTCATGTCGTACTGAACCATTCCGCGGTTATACAGATCCTTATCCTGTTTTTGCAATTTTTCGGAGTCATAAGTAGTAGCCGTACGCATCTGTTTGTTAAGTTCCACATTTTTAATAAACTCGGTAGCTTCCTTGCTCATAAGAATACCTCCTCAAAATGAAACACTTTATAAAGTTAAATGTACACCAGTAGCGTTTTATAGGTCAAGCTGAAAAAAAGTGGCATTGGGACGGTTCTCTGTCACATTTTCAAAATTATTGTTGACATGATTTTAAAAGAATGTTATAACAGCATCAAGATTAGCACTCACCAAGTGAGAGTGCTAACAAAGTGACAGGTGATGTGTATCATATACCCGTTCCCCTGTCAAAAGGAGGTATAGCCATGAATACAGATAATCTTACAAAAAAAACTATAGAAGTCATTGAAAATGCACAGAAAACCGCCATGAAATACTCTCATCAGGAGGTCAGCGTCATTCATCTTTTGTACAGTCTTGTTACGACAAGGGATTCTCTCATTGCCAGATTGCTTCCCAGGATGAATGTAAATATCAGCGATATCGAAGCCGACCTTACCGATCTTCTTGAAAAAAAGCCCCGTGTTTCCGGGTCGAATGATGATATTTATCTCGGACAGGACTGCGGAAGATGTCTTATGAAGGCTGAGGATGAAGCAGAAAAAATGGGTGATTCGTTCATTTCCGTCGAACACCTTTTCCTCGGACTTTTTAACTCAGGCAGTCCCGATATCAAACAGCTTTTCAAAAAGTACGGAATCAAAAGAGACACATTTCTCAAGGTTCTTGCCGAAATAAGAGGCAGCAGAAATGTTGACAGCGACAGCCCCGAGGATACCTACGATGCACTCGGTAAATACGGATACAATCTGGTTGAAAGAGCCAGAAGCGAAAAGCTTGATCCTGTCATCGGAAGAGATTCCGAGATAAGACACATTATACGAATCCTTTCACGAAAAACGAAAAACAATCCCGTGCTTATAGGAGAACCCGGCGTCGGCAAGACCGCCGCCATCGAGGGTCTTGCACAAAGGATTGTTAAGGGCGATGTTCCCGACAATCTTAAGGATAAGGAAATTTTCTCTCTTGAGATAGGTTCTCTTATCGCGGGTGCCAAATACAGAGGTGAATTTGAGGAAAGGCTCAAGGCGGTTCTCGAGGAAGTCAAAAAATCCGACGGCCGTATCATTCTTTTCATCGATGAAATCCACACCATTGTCGGTGCCGGCAAGACCGAGGGAAGCTTAGATGCCGGAAATATGCTTAAGCCCATGCTTGCAAGGGGCGAGCTGCATTGTATAGGCGCTACCACCATTGACGAATACCGCAAATACATCGAGAAGGACAAGGCCCTTGAGAGAAGGTTCCAGCCTGTTATGGTTGATGAGCCGACTGTCGAGGATACCATTTCCATCCTGAGAGGTATCAAAAACCGTTACGAGGTTTACCACGGCGTTAAGATTGCCGATAATGCGCTTGTTGCCGCCGCAACTCTCTCCAACAGATACATTACAGACAGATTTCTTCCCGACAAGGCCATCGACCTTATCGACGAAGCCTGCGCTCTTATTAAGACAGAACTCAATTCCATGCCTACAGAGCTTGATGAGATTTCAAGAAAGATAATGCAGCTTGAGATCGAAAGGGAGGCTCTCAGGACCGAGGATGATAATCTGAGCCGTGAAAGGCTTGCCAACATTGAGGAAGAGCTTTCCGAATTAAACGAGGAAGCCGATCTTCTCCGTGCAACCTGGGAAGAGGAAAAATCCGGAATCGAAAAGGTAAGGAATCTTCGTGAAGAGATAGATCAGGTCAAAAAAGAAATTGAGATCACCACAAGAAATTATGACCTTAACAAAATTGCAGAGCTTCAATACGGAAGGCTTCCTCAGCTTGAGAAGGAACTGAAGGAATGTGAAAGCAAGGTTTCCGACAATGACAGAAAGCTGATTCACGAAACAGTTACCGATGAAGAGATTGCAAGGATCATTTCAAAATGGACCGGCATTCCCGTTGCAAGACTCAATGAGTCTGAAAGAGCCAAGACACTCGGGCTCGAGTCGGAGCTTCACAAAAGAGTTGTAGGTCAGGACGATGCCGTTCAGCTTGTAAGCGAAGCTATTCAAAGATCAAAGGCAGGAATCAAGGATCCCGGAAAGCCCATCGGCTCATTTCTTTTCCTCGGGCCTACCGGCGTCGGAAAAACCGAGCTTGCCAAGACTCTTGCTGCCACTCTCTTCGATAATGAGGCCAGCATGGTCCGTATTGACATGAGTGAATATATGGAGAAGCACAGTGTTTCCAGACTTATCGGAGCGCCTCCGGGATATGTAGGCTACGATGAGGGCGGTCAGCTGACCGAAGCCGTAAGGCGTAAGCCTTATTCGGTTGTTCTTTTCGACGAGATTGAAAAGGCTCATCCTGATGTATTCAATGTAATGCTTCAGATACTTGATGATGGTCGTGTTACCGATTCCAAAGGAAAGACCGTTGATTTCAAGAATACCATTTTGATTATGACATCCAACCTCGGTTCCGAATTCCTCACGGAAGGTATTTCCGAAGACGGCAGCATTACAAAGGAAGCCGAGGATAATGTAAACAAGATACTCCGTGCTTCCTTCAGGCCCGAATTTCTTAACAGACTTGATGAGATAATTATGTTCAAGCCGCTTACAAAGGATAACATTTCCGGAATCATTAAGCTTCTTATGGAGGAGCTGAATGAGAGGATCGCCGATAAGGAAATCTCGGTAGAGCTTTCACCGGAGGCTGAGAGCTACATTATAGACTGCGGCTATGATCCCATTTACGGTGCAAGACCGCTCAAGAGATTCCTGCAGAAGAATGTTGAGACTTTGGTTGCAAGGGAGATACTTTCGGGCAGTCTTAAGCCGGAAGACAAGATTACGATCACCTACAATGGTGTGGAGCTGGGAGTCATTAAAAACAACAAATAATCTGCATAGTCGTTTTTATACCGATTTACAATGACGCCGGGTGATATGCAAATACATTCAAAACTGTTCTACGGTTTCTATATTTCAAGAAGTGATGGTTATGAATTATCACAAAGCACTCGAAACTCGCTTCGCTCAGACAGTCTCGTGCATTTGGATAATTCTATAACCATCACTTCTGAAATATAACGAAACCTTCGCAATGTTTTGACTGCATTTGTATATCACCCGGCTGTTCATTTCAAGGTATAAAATCAAATCTGCATTATGACGGACGCTTTGAAATTTTAGCTATATACAATCAAAAGGTGTATGCATATGCTCGTTTTGACAGTATATGTATACACCTTTTGATGTACGTACAGTTAAAATTTCAAAATTATTCTTGTAAGTATTATGACTCTCTGCTCCACATATAGCAGTATGCCTGCGTCCTTGCGGCAAATCTGCGTGTCTTAAGAAGCTCTCTTATCTCGGATTTTGTATAGAAGCCTGCTTCTATTTCTTCATATACGGAGTCACTCTGCTGTATTTCACCCTTGCAGGTTCCGACAACGCATACATTTTTCTCATTTGAAAAGCCGACTGCACTGTAGCTTTCTCCTATATGATCCTTTATTTCTACTATTTCAAGACCTGTTTCTTCGAAAAGCTCTCGTCTTGCCGCCGTATCAGAATCTTCACCCGGGTCGATAAGTCCTGCCGGAAAATTGAAAACTTCTTCCCCTACAGCCAGTCTGAATTCACGATTGAGAAGTATCTTTTCCCCGGTTTCGTCAGTCATTATAAGCACTACAGCATCTGCCGGTCGCTCGTGCATTTTTTCAAAGCTGTCCATATTCGGATCACGGCTTATCATCTCGTAGATTTTCTTATTTCCATCCACTGTTTCATATTCTACATCATATCTTGTGATAAAATGTCCCTGTTCCTTTTTTGTAATTCCTATATATCTCATTTATATCCTCTCTTAATTTTATTGTTTTTATTGGTTTTTAAACTCCTCAGACTCTCCTCACGACTTTCTCCGCGACTTTTCTTCACGGCTTTCTTCTGCGACTTTAAAAGCAATAATTTTGCCGCTTTTCTCCTGTTTTTATTGCTTTTTTTACTCTCCCGGCTCTCCTCGCTGTTCCAAAAGCAATAATTCTGCCGTTTTTTCCCTGTTTTTATTGCTTTTCTGACTCTTCCCGCCTGCCCCATGACTCTAAAAGCAATAATTCTGCCGTTTTTTCCCTGTTTTTATTGCTTTTTTTACTCTCCCGGCTCTCCTCGCTGTTCTAAAAGCAATAATTTTGCCGCTTTTTCCCTGTTTTTATTGTTTTTTTTACTCTTCCGGCCTGC
>CACYCJ010000272.1 GCA_902772925.1 uncultured Lachnospiraceae bacterium | reverse complement strand
AGTTCAGGAGGAAAGATGTTAGTAGTTAAGAAATTTGGCGGAACTTCGGTTGCCAACAAAGAGAGAATTTATAATGTGGCCAACAGATGTATTGAAGAATACAAGGCCGGAAATGATGTGGTTGTCGTTCTTTCAGCCATGGGTAAGTACACAGATGAGCTTATCGATATGGCAAAGGATATAAATGATCATCCGCCTAAGAGAGAGATGGATATGCTTTTCACGATAGGCGAGCAGATGTCGGTAGCTCTTATGTCGATGGCTATGAATAAGCTGGGAGTTCCTTCAGTATCCTTAAACGCATTCCAGGTTGCCATGCATACCACAAGCGTTTACGGAAATGCAAGGATCAAGAGGATCGACAGCGAAAGGATCAGAAATGAGCTTGAGCAGAGAAAGATAGTTATAGTGACCGGCTTCCAGGGTGTTAACAAGTATGATGACTATACCACTCTCGGACGAGGAGGCTCGGATACTACGGCAGTTGCCCTTGCAGCAGCACTTCATGCGGATAAATGCGAAATTTATACCGATGTTGACGGTGTGTATACCGCAGATCCCAGGGTTGTGCCCACAGCCAGAAAGCTTAAGGTGATAACCTACGATGAGATGCTGGAGCTTGCGACACTCGGTGCGGGAGTGCTTCATAACCGTTCGGTGGAGCTTGCAAAGAAATACAATGTGCAGCTTGTAGTAAGATCAAGCCTGAATACCCATGAGGGTACTATCATTAAGGAGGATACAAAAATGGAGAAGATGTTAGTTAGTGGTGTAGCTGCAGATCCGGACGCTGCCAGAGTTGCGGTGATCGGACTTAAGGATGAGCCCGGTGTCGCATTTAAGCTCTTCAATGCACTTGCCAAGAAAAATATAAATGTAGATATGATACTTCAGTCGGTAGGTCGTCACGGAACAAAGGATATAAGCTTTACCTGCTCCGATGAAGATGCCGATCTTGCTAAGGATGTTATCGAAGAGCTTATGGAATTCGAATCCATAGATGTAGATAAAAAGGTAGCGAAGGTTTCCATAGTAGGTGCCGGAATGCAGTCCAACGCAGGCGTTGCTGCAAAGATGTTCGAGGCACTTTTCGACGAGAATATCAACATCAGAATGATCTCGACTTCTGAAATCAGAGTTACCGTTCTTATAAACGAAAAGAACACCGAAAGAGCAGTGAATGCCATACATGATAAATTTGATCTCGGAGAAGACAGGTAGTTTTGTGACAGGGGACAGTCCCCTGTCACATTTTTAAGAGGTTTAAAATGAAGATCAGTGATATTTTGAAAAATAATGAGGTTACGATCTCTTTTGAGGTCTTTCCTCCGAAGACGGATGATAAGTTTGATGCCGTTGAAGCTGCGGCGGAGCAGATTGCTTCTCTTAAGCCACATTTTATGAGTGTTACCTACGGTGCAGGCGGAGGAACGAGCAAGCATACGATCGAGCTTGCCGACAGGATACAGAAGAAATACGATACATCTGTTCTCGGGCATCTTACCTGTGTTTCTTCTACGAAGGATGACGTAAGGAGACTTGTTAACGAATATAAGGAGAGGGGCATTAACAATATAATGGCTCTTCGCGGTGATATTCCCAAGGACGGAAGGACTGTTTTCGATTATAACTACGCCAGAGAGCTTATCCTTGATATCAAAGCAATCGATGAAAGCTTTTGTATAGGTGGTGCCTGCTATCCCGAGGGGCATGTGGAATGCAGCTCACAGACGGAGGATATCGAGCATCTTAAGGAAAAGGTTGAAGCGGGCTGTGATTTCCTGACCACACAGATGTTTTTCGACAATAATACTCTTTATAATTTCCTTTACAGGATCAGGGAAAAGGGCATTGAGGTTCCTGTGCTTCCGGGAATAATGCCGATAACAAATGAAAAGCAGGTTGCAAGGTCGGTGGCTCTTTCGGGAGCAACGATACCCCAGAGGTTCAGGACCATGGTCGACAGGTTCGGATATGATCCGGATAAAATGAGCCAGGCGGGAATCATTTATGCAACCGAGCAGATAATCGATCTTATCGCAAACGGAGTTAATCACATTCATGTTTATTCCATGAATAAGCCTCATATTGCAGAGGGGATAATGGAATCGCTTTCATGTATAATATCTTAGGTTACAGATTGTAAACGGAATTTCGAAAGGATCAGGATAATTGAAAGAGCTGAATCTCTTGAAAAACAGAAAAAAGGGACTTGTAAGCATCATTTTCAGCAGAACGGGAATAGTTCTTATGCTTTTTGTGATTACGGTCGCAATCTTCTTATTTGTCGAGTTGTTCTTTGCGGGATTATTTGAAGAGTTTGTAGGCGGTGTCGGATTCATTAACATCATCATAGTCGTACTCATAATCAACAGTGATATGGACTCGTCAGCAAAGCTTACCTGGTCTCTCGTCATAATCACGACTTCGATATTCGGCGCATTTTTCTACCTTTATACTAGATTCGATATCGGTAACGGAACGATCAAAAAGGGTTATATCGATATAATAGAGAGGCATAGATACGACCTGGAGCAGGATCAGGGTACGCTGGAAAGACTCGAGGAGGACAGCAAGCCTACTGCGGAGCTGGTGAATTACCTGAATCGAAGCGGCACATTTCCGGTTACCGATTCAAATGAAGTGAAGTACTATCCTCTGGGTGAGTATAAATGGAAGGATCTTTTGAGGGAGCTCGAAAGGGCCGAGGACTTTATCTTCATGGAATACTTCATCATCGAGGAAGGCAGAATGTGGGGCTCGATCCTTAACATTCTCAAGAAAAAGGCCGATCACGGGGTGGAGGTCCGGCTTCTGTACGACGGACTTTGCGGTATCTCCAGGCTTCCCTACAGCTATCCGAAAATGCTGGGCGAGCTGGGCATACAGGCAAAAATGTTTTCACCCATTAGACCGTTTTTCTCGACGCATTATAATTACAGAGATCACCGGAAGATCGTTGTGATCGACGGAAAGGTCGGATTTATGGGCGGTGTAAATCTGGGTGATGAATATATAAATGTGACGCATCCCTTTGGTCACTGGAAGGATACTGCAGTAAGGATAAGAGGCGAGGGCGTAAAGAACCTTACCCTGCTTTTCCTTAATATGTGGTCCATGGGAATAAAGGATCCGGAGTACGCCCGCTACCTTAATGCCCCCTGCAAGACCTATCCCAAGGAAAGGGGCTATGTAATACCCTACGGGGACAATCCCTTTGACGATGACAAGGTGGGCGAAAAGGTTTATATGGATATCCTGAACAGGGCGGATTCCTATGTGCACATTATGACGCCGTATCTGATACTCGATGACGAGCTTCTGATGGCGATAAAGTATGCAGCCGAAAGAGGTGTGGATGTAAGGATCATTCTTCCCGGAATTCCGGACAAATACCCTGTTTATGCGCTTGCAAAGACT
>CACYCJ010000271.1 GCA_902772925.1 uncultured Lachnospiraceae bacterium | reverse complement strand
GTGGATGCCGACAGCAGCTCCCCTATCTCATGCTCTATCACCACCGACAGCGACTCAAAGTCTGTTGTCGTGGCCACTCTTCTGCCATACACCTTCTCCACTGATTTCAGCAGAAAGCTCAACTCTGGAATCTCCTTCCCTGCTTTTCCGGCATTTTCCGCCTTCTTATCACCGATATTTTCTGCTTTCTTGCTTGTCATATCCAATTACAAAGTTACTATCTTTTGTTCATCCTGTGATTTAGATAATAGACAGTTTTCCCTTCTATTCTCCCCACTCGCATCGGTTGCTCAAACCTGCTTTTTGGCTTTGTATACATCGTGCCACCTGATATCGTCCCCGATGAATGTGTTACTCCATTCAGACCATCTATTGTTGATTTCCAAGTATTCCCCGAGATATGAAGTTCTACGCTTCCAACAGCTGTAGATACCGTATAATCTCCACTAACTCTCGATCTTGAACCTGAGCCTGATCCACAGCTATATACCACACCGAACAATGCAATAAATGCAACTACTGCAAAAAACTTTATAATCCTTTTCATAGTATAAAATTCAAATAACTTGATTACATAGTTACAACCTTATATCGGTTTCCAAAAACATGAACCTCTAAAAAAGCTTGAACACCATTCAAACTCTCTAGCTACAAATAAGCCCGTAACCCCTATTGAAAAGAAATGCTTCAAGATAACCAGCCGACGGTAGATCCAGCTCCTCGCTGAGCTTATTCATTCTTTTACAAAACTCTTCATAATGCCGGTTAGACGGATTGACCTTGTTTGTAACTTTAGCGTCACGATAGAGCCAATTAAGTATTTCAACACTTTTTCGATCAAATATCAGCGGCTGTATCTTGTATTTATTCGCTTCACCTAAGAAATAAAGAATCTTTGTAGAGAAAGCTACTCCCAATCCTTTAATCTTCGTATCTCTATTACAAATAAGATCGTAAGTATTGCTTATTTTACCCTCAGATAATAGTGAATCAAGTCTTTTAATTAAATATCTTAATCTTTGATGGGAAATGGAGAAAGCTTTTTCAAAATTTGCTTTCCCTTTCGGATAAGTTCCTACATTACCCCAAATCAAAGCGCACAAATAACCGTGGTAATACTTTTTTTTAGCAAAAAGGTCTATTATTTGTTGTCTTGTAGTTACCCTTTTATACCCATTACCATATAATCTCTTCACTTTCTTAAAAACAGGATTATTCTGATACATAGACCTGTCCCAAAGATCGTGACAACGATTAAAGTCGTACTCCGCTAGTTTCTTGTAATTTGGAAACTTAGATTTGATTTCATCAGCAAGGCTCTTTTTCATAATAGTTATTCTGCTTCTTAATTATTTCCCCGAGAGTTAAAAAGATTGATGTCTCATATAATACCATATAATAGTGTAGTTGTACTTAGATTAGCTCCACTACATTTTTGCCCTGTCATCAATTATTTTCTTTTATACAAGACAAATGGTATATAGATTCTTTATTATAATTATTACAAACTTCTCAAAACCGCGAAAGAATATCAAGTTCACATTGGTTCATTTGAATTCTTTACGGTTATTAGGACTAGTGCCTTGTATCTCATACCTTTCCAAAGCCAACTACGCAAACACATTAAAAGCAGTACTAACATATTAAAGTGGATAATATTCATAACAATCCCCCTTGGTTCAAGGGGGATTGTTATTATGTAAATCCCATAAACAATATAGAAATGTCATTACATGGGACATAGAATAGATAATCAGCTAGGCATACATAAGCCTCTGACAATAGAAATATGCTCTTAAAACTGTCTCACAGCACGAATATGGCAATTAGTTGTACGACTTCCGACTTCAGTGTAACCAGTAGCGAATTCCAAATATCGATAATGATCCGCGTCAACTCTTTCATTAGACCAATAATTATAATGATTACCAAAAGTGGCGCCGGAGATGGATGTCAAAACATTATTAAGTTCAGTCATCTTATCTCGAAGATCTTTCAACTCAAGAATAGAAGGCACTCTCCAGCCTTCTCCAAGAGTCGAAGGCCAATTTAAAATACCTGGGATACTCGCAATAGTCTCTTTTGAATGTAGAACCATCACCTTACTCCCACTGCTTTGATATACGACTTGGTAGTCCCCTGAAATATTAATAATACAATATAATTGTATAGATGTATAATGGATGGCGCATCCATTGTAAGCTAGATATGATAAAGCTGTACATTGTGTAATATCTAACGATGAAAGATTAGTACTATTTGAAAGATCTAAGTCTTTTAACAACAACTTAGAGACATTCACCTTTACGAGTTTTGTGTGCCTTGACAAATCTAAAACAGTTATAGATGTTGAAGAGGCATTCAGATTTATCAACGCAGTATTATTTGACAAATCTAGGGCAGTTATAGCAGTATATGAGGCATTCAAATCTGTCAAAGCAGTATTCTTTGTCAAATCTAAAGTAGTAATAGGTGTATATCCGATATCCAGTTGGGTTAAAGCTGTATTCTTTGTCAAATCAATGCTATGTATGCCATTACAACTATTAATTTTTAGTAAGGTCAGATTCTGATTTGCAGACAGGTCAATATCTGTAATCCCTGTATTACTTACGTTCAGTTTCTCCAGATTAGGATTGTTATCCAAAGTAATCACAGTCATATTTGTATTGTTCTCAACATACAGGTTCTTAAGAAGTGTGCATTTACGGACATTTATGTTCAAAAGATCATTATTTGCAACATTGACTTCTTCTAAAGCCGTATTATTTGATAACCTAATACTAGTCAGGTTGTTTTTGCTTACATTAAGTACTTTTAGTTTTGCATTGTTGTCTATGTCTAGTGAAGTTAGTTTATTTCCGTAGCAGGATAGTGTCGTAAGATTAACATTATTTGTCACATCAAGGCTCTCAAGTGCACAATCATAAGCGTACAGAAGTGTAAGGGCTGTTAATGATGAAACATCTATACTCTTAACTAAAGTATTACCATTAACCCATAAACTAGTTAACTGTGTATTCTCGGACACGTCAAAAGACGTTAAGGCCGTACTGTTACTAAGAACAAGAGTAGTGTACTTAGTACCAGCAAAAGCCAGATACAGTGTAGAAGCCTGTTCGTAATTTCGTATTCTAATTTGTGTTTCAGAATATATCGCATTGGTGCTTACATCTTGAAGGTACAAAGCTTTAATGGATGTATCGTTATTGATATTAATCTTCTCAATAGGATTGCCATAGGCTACGATTGTTTCTAGTTTTGAG
>CACYCJ010000270.1 GCA_902772925.1 uncultured Lachnospiraceae bacterium | reverse complement strand
GGATTTCGTCCGAAAAGGCAGTCTATAACTCTTTTATCCGGTGATACTACAGTCGAGAAAGGCATACTCTTCATAACACTGAGTGATAAAAGAGGAAGCAGCTGCTCAAGGCATGTCGACATATCACCGTAAGCTCCGGTAATGGAATAAGCATCACCGTAAAAAACCTTTGCCGCCGATTCTATGGTCGGCGAGGAAAGATTAATATTTTCATTGACTATCTGAAAAATGCCCGCATAATCTGTCTGCGTGGAAGACAGAATCCCGCAGGCAAAACAAAAAAGCGTGAAGGGTTCAAACGAAAGCTTCTGCGATAATGTATAAAACGGAAGCGGTGTCCCGGAATCGACCGTGGCCTGTGCCCTCTTATCAATGTATTCGAGTCTTTCCCTTACGGAAAGCTTAACCTCCTTTTTTTTCGGCTTAGACTTTTTTGTACCGGAGGGGGAAGAAAATGCTCCGAGAAGCGCCATCAGTTCATCATCTGCCTGCTCACCTTCATCATCATCAAACTCTTCGTACTCACCATCCTCCGATGCTTCATCGCCGGAATCCTCGGAAGAATCACTGTCCTCATCGTTTTCGCCTAAAAATTCGGTTATTTTATTTTGACAGGTATCACCTGCGATCTCGATATCGGGATATAATATACTCTTATATCCTCCCTGATCGCTCGCATATGTAACCTTCATTTTGTCAATATAAGTGTCAAGAGCCGTATTAACACAGTTAAAGACATACTGCATATATTCATCATAATCTTCAAATGGCTCTCCCGCCTGACCGCTGTCATATCTTTGCATTCCGTATACTCCTATATCACATTAAAATCATTCCGTATGAAAGATAGTTCCCTTTTCAAAAACAGAGGGAGCTGTATTGATCGATTTTAAATCCTTTTCCTCGGTTATACCCTTATAATCATTGATAGAACCGGGCGCCTTTCTCTCGTCATAGATCATCCAGTCAGGCTCCTCCGCATAATAGAGATTCTGTCTGGCCGCCTTTTTATCTATTGATCTTATATTTCCGAGTAACCTGTCATCCAATGCCATATCAGTTATCTCCTTCGGCTGCATTATGCTTTTCGAGCAGCTTATCGTATTCTTCCTTCGATACTTCGTTAAACTTCAGGTATTTATTGAAGCAATATCCGACCTTGCCGTTTGAAGCAACCTTTGACCACTCCTCACCTTTTTCGAGAACCACTCCCGCTGCACCGGATTTTAAGGATGTCACGACCTTTGAATCGGTATTCGGAGCCTCTCTCATACGAAGCTTGATATTGTTCAGCGTAAAAGCAGTAAAAGAATAATATCCCGTTTCTAAAGAAGTATCGGTGGTTTTTTCCGTAGTTGTCTCGGTGGTTTTCTCCGTTGTTGTCTCGGTGGTTGTCTCCGTTGTTGTCTCGGTGGTCGTCTCTGTTGTTGTCTCGGTGGTACTCTCCGTTGTTGTCTCGGTAGTACTCTCCGATTCGGTTTCAGTCATTTCTTCAGTTTCAGTTTCCTCGGTATATACCGGCACATCATCGTAGTAACTGTCAGTTTCAGTCATCATCTCAGTGGTAGTGTCTGTATAAAAAAATGTCGGGCTTTCATAATTCCCGCCTTTTTTACCGGAACCGAAGATCATCTGAGCCATACTTTGATCCGATAGCACAGAGTTGTTCTCGTCCAAGAGATAAATAGCCAAAAAAGCTACTGCAAAGTAAAAGATTGAAACCATTATAATGCCAAATCTGATCTTTCTTCTACTCATACTCTTCCTCCGGCAGGAATCTGAATGTAAATACCCATACCGTTACCAACGGTACTCTTTGCATAAATCGTACCACCGTAATACTCTACTATAGCTCTTGCCTGAGCCAGGCCGAGTCCGTTTCCGCTGATACGGTTTGAACCTTGATAGTTCAGTTCAAAGATATACTTTGTTTCTTCTGTAGGAAGCCCTTCTCCCGTATCCTTAAGAACGATAAATATATCATCACCTATGGTGGATATGGTTATAACAAGAGATCCCGCTCTGTTCATGTATTTTATCGAATTGTCGATGATATTTCTGAATAATGTCAGCAGTCTTCCGGGATTCGCCGACACCAGAAGTGTATCTGTTGCACAGGACACTGTCACTACAAGATTTGCGGCCTTTGCATTTTCAAGAAGAGAATTCTTTGCCTGTTCCGCTATCTCTATGATATTTACCGTCTCTCTTTCTTCTTCGCCGGTTATAGGAGGAAGAAGTGCACCGTATTCATGTGAATTCTTCGACCGTTCGAGCTTAGCCTTATCATTTTCTCTTTTTAAGGCTTTGTTTTCCTCCTCAAGATGCATTATCCTAAGGCTCATCCTATCGGCTTCCTCCCGAATGGAGCTGCTCTTAGCATTGGCATAATCTATATCCGTATTAAGCTCTTTTATCTTTTCTACCTTTTCTTTCAGCTCCTGAGAAAGTCCTTTTATCTCCTTATCCATTTCCGCAATCTCAAGACCTATATCCTGCCTGTAGGTATTGAATGAAACCGCCTTATCGGCCTGATCCGAATAGCATTGATAACAAAATGAAAATATAGTTATACTATGAAAAACAAAAAATAATATTATAAATACAGGTCTCAAAAAAAACAGACTGTAAATGGTTGCAACAAACAAGATGCATGAAGCAATCAGAAAAACTCTCTGTAGTTTAGACATTTCTATACTCCTTTTATTTCTTTAATCACTTCACTCATCTGATATCCAGGACACTTTCCAGTCCGGTCACTCTGAATACATCCCTTACCTGAGACTGAACATTTATTATGATCAGCTTTCCTCCCTTGGATATCGCTGTCTTGTCACCGAGAATGATAGCCTTCAGACCGGCACTGGATATATATTTGATCTGTTCAAAATTAAGTATTACTTTATTAGTTTTCAAAAAGGTTTTTAATATGATATCCTGGAACTCGTCGCAGTTCACCGCATCAATTTTTCCTTCCAGGTCAAGCTGGATCATATCATCCACCATCGTTTCTGTGTAGTGCATATTTATACCTCTTATTATTTTAATATTACGGTTCCGTCCAGAGACAGACCGCTGTCGAGATTTGCTTCTTTTTCCTCGGGAAGCATCGAGTTGATATCCAGATATGTACGGGAATCGGTCATCGGTGTTTCATCCATCTGCATAACGGTAATATTTGTTCTTACAGGTTTGAACTGATCCAGCATAAATACTATCTGGTGGCGCAGCTCTTCGGTAAGCTTTACGGAAACCATTACCGTTACATCATATACGCCTCTGGTCTTAAAGCCTTCGGGAAGCTCCATCTGTTCATCATTTATCCATGACCTTAAACGATTGTGCTCAATAACTACCGCAGGCTTTCCGAGTATGATCTCCAATACCCGCTCTATGGCTTTTTTAGTTCCCTTCATTCTGCTCAGGTAATAAGCCTCATTTACAAGCATCCTCATAACATCTACGTCAAGGGAAGCTCCCTCAAGATTTATGCCCATCCACGAGCCGTATACTATGAGGAACTCCTCCGGACAGACCATCGGATCGAGGAGCTTCGGAAGTGCTTCTATATCCGCATCGAAGTCATTGTAGATGCTTGAAAATACAGATATAAACCTGTGGAAAAAGCTGTTCCTCTCTCTGTATACCTCCGGAAAGGTATTCATAAAGTTATCACCGACCGAATCAATGACCATATCGTACAGAGAAAGCTCACCTTCACCTGCAAACAGAAATGCTATATAAAGATACTGCCCGCTAAGCTCATAAAGGAGAATATCATTCTTCCTGATAGCTCTCTTGGCACCGGACCTTATCAGAAAATCCCTCTTTTCCGTTGGCGGTACATCAGGATCGGTAAGATATTCATCCAGATTCAGCATCCTGTCTCCCTGCAGAATTTCGTTATTATCAAAAGCAATGGCATAAACGCTGTAGCCTCTGCCCTCCGAACAATCTACCTTAAATGAGAGCCTTCCCCAGTTTGCGCCGGGAATAAGTCCGTCTATACTCCTCAGAAACAGACACTGATCGTCTCCATCCGGCAAAAGGCGAAGACGCGAGCTTTCATCATCATATTCAAGGCCTTTTATACACGCGGTTTTTATTCTGTTTTTCCTGATTGTATATTTTGCCATATTACCTTACCAATGTATTAGAAGTTATAGTTTCCAAAAGTATCTGTCCGGGATAAAGCAGACAGTTTTCAGCCGGGTAAATATTTGAATCCCTGACCACCGCATGCTTAAGATTATCCGGCTGTATAAACAGCTCATATACATAATCAACACAGTCAAGACTTTCTATACCCGCAAATATATCTTCGAAAATAAGCGGCTCACCGAAGTTTTTGTCGCTGTCGATATAATTGATCAGTGAACGGCATTTTTCTTCTATCTGTTCCTTACAGTCCGAAAACTGCCGTTTTACATATACCGTCATTCTCACCTGAACTCCCACATATATGGGGGAAAGGATCTGAAATCTCGTTGTTATCATTCTCCATTCGGATAATGTATTTGTTATTGTCTCGATATACAGCTTGGAAAGACGGGGGAACTGTTCGTCCGTTCCGGGCAGTACAGCCACATGAACAAGGTTATCAAGCTCATCCATTACTGCTCTTACCTTACGGATACAAAGTCCCGGAACCGATGAAACCGCCTTTTCATAATCGGCTGCGGTAACACAGGTATAGGATGTATATACATCCTTACGAAATCTCTCCACTACATCATCCAGCTTTTCGCGAAAAGCACCGCCGGTTCCCGGTCCGGGATTATAAAACAGCGGCTTATCGGAAAACTCGGGTGATACAAGGTAATTTCCTGCTCTTATATTTCCCTTGGGACCGTCAGTTACGGTTACGGATGCTATATAAAGCTCTGCTCCTATAAAGTCTCCCGGATCCTCGATGACGATTCTTCCGTCTGTTTCGAGCAGATAGTAGGATAATGCTTCATCCTCATTTTTACCCGGTCTTAAAAAGTCAAAGATTTCTTCTCCGTCCTTATTTATCCTCTTTGCAAGAAGCAGGAAGCTTTCGGGAACAATGTGTCTGAACGGGAGCTCTATCTCCTGATCATCATATCCCAGTACTCTGCCGACATGATATTGCCTCATTACCTCCTCATTATATACCACAACCCTTACGGCATCCTTCGTCCTTGAAGGCTCATAGCCGAAGATCTGCTTGCTGAAGGATAAAACAATACCACCGTTTTCTGTCTTTTCATACAGGCAGTATCTTCCGTATTTATCGGTATTTAAGGAAAGCTCATATCTCCTGTAGGGTTCACCCTTGCCTTCTCTTCCGAAGCATAAAATGTATCCTCCGTTTTCATAAGGACTCACAAATCTCAGACGCTCCGCACGCTGAAACGTTTGTACAAGGGATTTTGTATCCTTCTGCCATACCTCAAACAGAAATGCGTTAACCTGCATGATACGGGGTCTTACATCATAAGCTGCATTTGTAAGCTTTGCTCTTATGCAGTAGCCCTCCATGCCATCTATTTCATCTATCTTATATTTTTCATATTTTACATTTCTCGGGAACTTAAGCTTTACCTCACCACTCATAAGAAGTGCGCCGGTAAAATCCTTAACCTTCATTTCCTCGAAACCTTTTTTCGTGTAGCATTCCCAAATAAATGAAGCAAAGATATTGTTTGATCTGTCCTTAAGCGGATTTCTCCTGAAGGATGTATCTACATGAATATAAAATGAAGTCTCGGCTCCGGGCTCGGGAAGCGAATCGCACATAAAATATATTGCATCATCCACAGAGGGTGACTCGCCGAATATCTTGGTAGGAACAACGAATTCCCGGTTTATCAGATGATTACAGTTATGATATTTCTCATCGTAGTACGAACATATTCCGGTGACATGACAATCACCCACATCCTGTACCTTTCTTGTCTCGAATGACATATCACCCAGTAAAAATCTCTGATTATTCTTCAGATGAATCTTCTCGGGAAGCTCGTCAGCCGATAAAAGAAGTCTTGCACATTTTCCTTTTTCCGCTTCAAATCCGACCATCTTAAGAAGCGCGCGTTTTGCCTCATCATTCATCTGGGAAACCTTTGAGCCTTGAAGCGCACTAAATAAAACCAGATTCTCCAGTATTGTTATACCGGGGTCGGATGCATTAAAATTGGTCCAGTCATCCGTGATAAGCGGTATGGCCGAAATGGCGTCTGCCATTCTTTCTTCATATGTTCTTACATTTGTTTCTTTAAGCTTAAGCAATCAAAAAGCCCTCTCAATCATATTCAATATATGCTTTATGTTTACCCGATCTAACTACCATGAACGGGCTGACCTCAATATCATCAATATCAACCTCATGCTCGCCGTCTTTATCGACATAATGTGCCATAATTGATGTCTTTTTTATAACTGCCCTTTTCTTAAGTGCTCCCAGCTTCATAAGTATCTGGTTCCTTCTGGGGATCACTCCTATCGCCCATCCGTCACTGTCCTTTGTCGATACCGGATTAAAATAACCTTCAAGCATATCGACTATCGCCTGCTGTGTTTCAAAGCTGTCATCCTCATCCTTGACTCCTGCCCATACCGATACGGACAGAGATACAAAGATCGGTTCTACGATAAAAACATGCTCCTCGGATATCGTCAGCGGTGACCTTTCAAGAAGATACTGCTTAAGCGAAGCTGCAATACGGTGGAATGAGAACGAGCCCTCCATAAAATCCTTCATAAGGAGCACGAATGAAACATCCGCCGGTCTTTTTCTTCCGTCTACGGTCTGACCCGATACACATGAAACCTTATCTATACTGTCTGAATATTCAAGTATCGCAAAGGTATAATCATTGGCCGTAACCAATCTTCCCCTGCTGCTGAGGAAGTTCGCCCCTCTCCTGAAGGCCTTGGATATAGTCTCCAGATCGGAGCCTCCGTATGCACGAACGGGATTATATACATTCTCGATATAAAGCTCCGTTCCCAGTGTTTCCTTGATGGTACCGGTATCCACATTTCCCGCCGATCCGTTACTGGTACGGATCTTAACCTTAAAGGCCACATCATCCGTAACTCTGGGAATATATGCCTTAACTCCGTCAGAGAAAAGGAGCTCACTGCTGAGTCTGTCAACAACATAGCTTCTGGGATCGGGAGCTCTGTCGAAGCTTGATACCTCATTCCATCTTACATATACGGCAGAATAACCTCCGAGCATATCAGTTTCCACTCTGATATCATCTGGATGGTCACTTTGCATTTTTTCTATTTCATCTCTGCTTATATTTCTTTTTTCATTTACCCACACCTCAAGATCGAGAATGTTGTTTTGTCCCAGTGCAAAATGCTGATTGGGACTTGTATCACTTATATAAAAGTCCTTTTCCACGCCCGTGACGATATTCGAAACATTGACAACATTCATCATCACATTGCTTATATGAGGCAGGAACATCTTTTTTTCTTTGCGATCGTTTACCTTGTTTCTCCTGATCCTGATCCAGTATCTTCTCCTGTTTTCAAGAAGCGTATTATGCATATCTGATGGCGGCATGAAGGTTACCGTACCGGATCTTGAAAAATCCTTTGTATTATCAACTACCTTCAGCGGTTTAAAGCCCTCCGTGGCGCTGTATTCAAAACGACACTTCAGCTCATTCATATTAAGCTGATCCTCGATCTCGAAGTAAACACTGATGGGTCCTCCCTCCATCGGCTCATTGAAGCCCAGATAGAGAGCATCATCACTGTAGGAGCCACCCAGCATGGCTACAAACTTTTTATCCTTTTTCGTAAGATCCGTGATATCGTCCTTTTTCGTTCCTCCTATACGATAGAGTCTTCCGGGCCCCGCAAAATTCCCTTCATAGGTGAATTCCGCTCTGAATTCCTGAATTATGGGATAATGATGTATGCCGGGTCTTATATAACAGTTATCTGATTTTAAAAGCCTAAGTCTTACTGCCCTTCCGAAATACGCTCCCGCCTGAACCTTTGCCCAATCATTCGGACATATAAAGCTCAGCTGAATTATGCCCGAGCCGGCACCCGAGAGCAGTGTAGAAACATCAGACTCAAACGGAAGCTTTTTCCATCCGAGACCGTTAAAATACTCAATGCATATCTCGTCACAGTAGGCATCTACCGGAATTTCCGAAGGAAGCATTTTGGGCTTCTTCTTGATTATCTTTAGGTTTGCCTGCTCCTCCTGCTTTGTAAGGAAAAGTGACTTCTCTCCGTGAGCCATATGAAAGCTTAAGGTGATCCTTGAGCCGCCCTTTGAAAAGTACTGGTCATAGCCCACATAGCATTCATTATATACGGACATCGTATCCGAGAACGGAGCAAATTCTTCTACATCAAGATCTGTTCCGCCGTCACTTACGAAATCGGCACTCCTCTTTTGCCCTGATGACGATAATCCGATAGAGGAAATTTCAAGAGGATTTATGACGATCTTACTTGCTTCGAGGGTTACTACAGCATAGCTTTTCCCCTCTACTATCATGTGTGTACATACCTTGCTTTTTTTAAGCTCAACAGTAACACCGTCATCATGTATAACCACCGTATCAAACTCTTCAAAACCGGAGGCGGTATAGTAACGAAATACATATACTCCGTCCCTGATATTCTGAATCATCTCTTCGTTTCCGGTCATTCTGATATAAATGGGTTCATTCTCAATATCAAAAAGAGATTCATGATAAATAACAAGTGCGCTTCTTGTTATGCTCCCCACCTCGGAAAAAAGAACAAACGGACGCAGCTTTATCATATTATCGGAACCGGGCTTTTCTGAGTCTTCTTCCTCTCTCCCGGACGATATTGATTCATCCGTTTCTCTCGTCATATCGACTTCGCCTTCCAAAAGCGAAACGGGTGCAAATTGTCCTAAAAGGGGCACAAAGCTGGCTTCTTCACGGTCTGTCATAAACATATCGGTTATACGGGAATTAGTTACATAAACCTCCCTGTCAGTCTCGAATATGATCTGATTTCCGCCTGTATCAGCCGAACCTGCTATAAGCTTGGTTCCTTTTCGTATCTGAGTTCCGGGGATAGTATTTTCAATAAGATCAAATTTGACCATACTACCCGCAGGCTTTGCAGCTTTTAAGGACAGATCCATCATATTTACAAACTCGGCATGATATTGATCCATCACATGATTTTCAAGATCAATAGTTTCCTTCATCTGCAATGCAAACAGCTTTGCGATAGCTCCGCCTATATCGGCATGTTCGGGATCATACTGCCACTCAGGGACATATCCGCTTGAAAGCTCACTGATTCTGTTTTCTATATCCTTCACACTGCGCTTATCTATGTCCAAGCTTCCTCGTCCTCCATCATCGAATTATCATAAACTCCGCGTTCAATCGGCTGAACTTCGCTTTCGTCCTCAACATTTGTGGTCTTATCAAGATAGAAAGGAAATACGAGATTATCCTTCGTATTCGTTTCCGATACCAGATAATTTATGCTGATTATAACGGCACCCATGTCATTCCTGTATTCCGTCTTTACATCTATATCCGAAACCCTCGGTTCCTGTCTCATTATGGTCTGTGTAATGTCTCTTCTTAAGATTGAAAGCATTGTCGTTCCGGTATCCATAAATGCAAAGCTCATCATATCACTTCCGAAGTTAGGTCTTACAAGTCTTTCCGTAACCTGTGTCATAAGAATGAGATATATGGATTCCTTTACCGATCGGTTGCCCGAAACCGTTTTAATATGTCCCGTAGCAGAATCTACCTGTAAAGGAAATTTTGCACCTGTTCCGAGAAATCTGTTATCTGCCATAATAAACTCCTACCCAAGCTTGATAGGCAAGCCGGACACCTCAACTCTTCCGCTGCTGGACAGCTTCATGCTTCCGCTTCCCTCAACGGTTACATTTGAGCCTGTGAACTGAGCCTTGCCCTGACTTTCCATATTGATCGAATCATCTGCGGAGATATTAACCTTCTTCGCCTTAAGGTTTACCTGTCCGGTTTCTCCGTTCATAATAAGTGAAATGTTATCGCCTACATTTACAGTCAGCTTTTTGCTTGTCTTTATATCTATATTCCCTTTTTCGGGATCCGTATTTATCTTGATATAATTGTTTGCTTCCTTATCGGAAATCTCGATAAATTTCTTTTCATTATTAAGCACGATGCGGTGGGTTTCAAGTGCGGTCCTTATGGTCATTATATCCTGTTCACCGGGGTTGCCTCCGCCGCCTCCGCCGCCTTCGTCACCCTCTATTACATCCTCGAAGATAATGGCATTTCCGTTCTTGGTGACAATCTTTTTAAAGCGGTTCTTTTCGTCCTTTGAACCCGTCAGTATCTTGTCCTTTGTCTTGGGAATACATCCTATGATATAAGCCCTCTCGATATTTCCTTCTTCAAATGCGACAACTACGAGATCACCGATCTCGGGTATAAAGTAATGACCCCATGACCCGCCTGATGAAGGCATTACGACTCTCGCCCAGAGAAGCCGGGTATTATCGGATTCACTTCCTTCACCGCCCTCACCCTGCTCTCTTGAAAGCAGTACTACGGAAACATACCCGGGCATATTATCATCATAGTTTTTTACAACCTTGCCGAGCATTATGCCCATGATACGGGAGTCACCGGTATCGGTCTTTTCCACATTTTTCTTTGAAACATCCTCTATGATATCAAATATCGCCATCTTCTGATTCCTTTTATAGTTTATTTTAAAAATGTATCATCACGAACCGATCTTATTTGCGCAGCCTTCAAATACCGTGCGGTAATCGCCTCTTTGAAGGATATGCCTTACAGTTGTCAGATAATACTCATTATTAAGCGGCGTACCGAAGCCTTCTATGGATATAAACCTTCCCGGTACTATTTCCGGCATTCCGAGATACTCGCCGACTACGCTTCCGAGCCGGTATCCTATCGTTTCCATAAGATAGGAAGCCCTGTAGCCTGCTTCCTCCTTACTGTCCGTCGTCGGGTCTATATAAACGAGTGATTGCTTATCTATAAGTGACTTAGCCTTGTTGCCGAGGGAAATCTTATTGGTAAACTTCGTTTTATTTCCGATATACTTACCCTGAGCCATATCTATGTTACGGACTACAACCTCTTTTACAAGACCGGTCATATCATAGCCCACATCTATGTTCTGAAGTCCGGTATTGGGCTTAAGAACGATAAGCGGAGTTGTATTTTTCTTCGCCTCGATAAAATAAAGTGTATCTCCGACAGCAAAGAATTCGAAATTATATCTTTTGGCTGCCTTGACTATAAATTCATAGTCACTCTCTTCAACCATCTCAACTCTCTTATCGTTTGTCTCTCCGCCTCCGCCGCCTGCGGATTTATCGGGCGTATTCCCGACATTCATCTCCATAAAGCCCGAACCGCCGAGACCGGATGAAAATACCGGATAAGATTCAAGTATCTCCTTAACCGCATCACCGTAGTTCTGAGCCTTAAGCCTTTTCGAATGACGGTTAGCCATCATCAGACCCTTGACATCCATACATGTCAGCTCAATGCACGGCATATCGGCACCGGAATCATCCGGTACTATAAAATGAACCTTGGCGATAAAGCCTCTGAAGACTTCTCGTACCGATGTGGCATAGCCGAGATATACAACAACAGATGAGCCCAGGTAAAGATACTGCTTTACCTTTTTTATATCAAAGCATTTGGAATTCGGATCATAGGCACCTGCAAGTGTAACGGTCGCAATAGATGCCTCATAGCCTGCAGTCAGCTCGATCTCAACCCCTGTCACGGCCAGTCCCGATTTTGAGTCAAGCTCTGTGCCGTCGATCTTGATAGCCGCCTTCGGTTCTCTGAAGTTTTCATATGTTTTTTTTAAGTTTTTAAATTCAAAATCTGCCATATTTTTATCAAAGATTAATCAAAGATTAATTAAAGATTAATTAAACTACCGATTGACTGTGCTTTATCCTTGAAGCTTTCGTTTCCGTATTCAAATGAATCCTTATAACGCTGCTGCCATACACCAAGTGAATTCGGCCAAAGCTCCGCATCGGCACACATTATGGTGATTCCGACATTTGCCCTTACAGGTTCGCCTACCGAATTAAACATCGTATATTCCGCAGATATACGGTTGAGAACTCCCGAGTAATTAAAATCACCCCAATGGAATGTTACAAGTCTCGTATCACGGTTTCTGAGGGCCCCGACAAAGCCTTCAACCTCCTTCTGCACGGAGGTCTTCTTATTACCTGTCACCGAAAGTGCTCCTTTTGCAACGCCCTTTCCTACATTTGTCAACGACAGATTTGCTTTATCATCCATAAAAGCATCCTGCGGATCCATGGCGTCAAACAAAAGACTGACTGACATACTTATAGTCGTATTAGCCGGCTTATATGACGCGCCTTCATTCTTTCTGCTGTTATAATCGATAGCAGCGACCATACCACCCGCATGTCCCGAAAATGAAATGCTGGATGGATTAAACTGCACCGTAAACAGCTTTCTGTTGGAGGCAAGCTCTTCAATGTAGGACGCCTTAAGTGTATTACCCTTTACTCCTGATATTTTTCCGACTACATCGGCGATTATGCCGCTGCTGATAAATGAGCCCGCACCCGCAGAGCCTGTAAAGCTTCCGATAGAAGCGCCGTTTCCTACTATCTTTACGGAATCATCAAGTTTTACTTCACGGTCTCTGAGATCGATTATTTCTATAATTGCTTTTTCGGTATTGGTTGTATACGAAGTCGAGCTTCCGACAACCGACAATGCATCAGTTAATCCCATAAGATCACCTCTATAGCTTCAAATTTAATAAGCTGTTATTGGTATAACTGTTCATGGTATCCAGCAGGCCTCCTCCGCCTCCCGGTGCCTGGAACGTATCATCAAATGCATCTTCCCAATACGCATCATCATAACGAAACGCCAAATCCTCCAGCATAGCATCGGCAGATGCATCACCCTGTCTGATGTTCAGATGAACTGTGCCTCGGATCGGCTGCCCTTTCTTATTGAACATCGTATATTTTTCATCAACCTCGGTAACCTCTCCACGGAAGCTCATATTTCCCCAGAAAAAGATAACCTGTCTTGCGGCGGGAATAGCAAGAAGTGAAAGAAGTCCTTCCATCACACGCATAACGGAATGTTCCTTTTTGCCGTTAAAACCGGCATCGACCATATTTACCACGCCCTTACCGGATATCGGACTGTCACCGCTTCCGAAGGCTTCATTGTTATATACATCATCAAACAGAAGCTCCATACTGAGTGATGTAGATGAAGGTGCTCTGAACTGTTTCAGCTCGACATTACCCGAACCTCCGTCGTAATTCAGCTGACGACCTGCGGAGGTTTCCAATCTGAGTGATGTCGGATTAAACTGTACCTCCAGAGCAATGTAGCTTTTCTGATTAGCTATGTCGGCAATCTCGTCAAGATTTGCTACCTTCTTCCCTGCGAGAGATTTTTCTGCACGGGCCTTCAGCTTCTTGTCAAGATCGACCACATCAGTTATTGCGCTCTGCATGGATGCCCCCATGGCATCGATTCCCTCATCGTCCTTTTGATCTATCTTCGAATCTTCAACGGCTCTGACGCAAAGAATGGCCTTGCAGACATTGCCTGTGACACTTCCCGATAAGTTTTGTAATGCCTTTCCGAATTCCATCCGTCAAATACCTTTCATTTTAAATGCCTCTTCTTGCTTTTTCATTTCGAAGCTTTTTTTCCAGCTTCTGAAGAACCTGCTCCGAAATAGCGCCCATCTGTGCACGAACGCCTCTGCTTACCAGCTCCTCAATATCCTCTGTTTCCTGACGACTGAGAGTTCTTTCGGCGTTGGTATTAACAGTCCGAATGTTGCTTTTTACATTTTCCGTAATTTCCTGTCTTTGTTCAGTAGCATTTTTCTGTCTGTCTGTCGTCCTTCGGATATTCTCTATAACCTCTTCAAGTTCTTCCTGAGACATCCTCTCGCTCCGTCTGAAGACCATCTCACTTGACTGCATCTGAGTCTGCTCGACTACCGGCTCGGTCTTAACCTGTGACGAATCAGTTATACGCCTTATCTCTTCTGCGGCCTCTTCCACATTATTTCTTGAAATGCCGATCTTCTCCGGTGTCAGATTTCCGTCCAGATACTGATCGATCACACGGAATACTTCAACCGAGCTGTCAGGGAAAAGCCTTGTTATCTCACGGAAAACCTCTCTCCGGTCATCTTCCGCTTCGCCTGAGCCTTTTCTTAAGCTTTCATATAATTCCTGCTCATTATCAAGCAGCGAAAGTGCTTCCTGTCTGGTTCTTTCCCTTCCGCCTGTCCTGTTCTTTTCGGGACTCAGCTTCTGTAAAACACCAAGCATCTTCTCATAGCGTTCCACATTCTGAAGATTCATTTCATTCATCTCTCTGATGGTACGCTCGATGGTCTCGACTTCTGCTACATTTTCGGTTATCTCTTCAAGCTCTTCCAACGATACCTGTTCTATATCATTTGTCTCATTATACTCCGCCTGTTCGGTAATCGAAGTTGAAATCCTTGAAGATGTATCATAATTAATTCGGTTAAATACATTTTCGGAAGCCTGATATAGAGCTCCTCTGTATTCAATCCATGTATCACCCTTATTTATCCTGTCGTATCCGACATAGAAAAGGTTTTTTACAACATCAAGCAAAACCGCAGCCGTAATCTCTCTGGTAAGCTCTTCCTTTGAAAGATTCTTCTCGAAAAGCTCCCTTTCGTAGATGCTCTCCCTGACAAATTCTCTGCCTGAAGCCGTCTTTCTTCCGGTTCCTTTTGAAATTGCTTCCTCTTCAAAGGGCTTAGCTTCTTCACGGTATATAAGCTCTGTTTTTTCGTGTTCACTACGAACCTCACTCGTGGGAGGTGTTACGGTACGCTCGCTTCTTACAAACTCGGATCTTTCATATGTCCTTTCGGAACCGGGCTCCCCCTTTTCACCGGCTGTTTCAAAAGTTTTCCTCTCGGAAAATTCCCTTTCTCTTTGCTCGGTTCTTACCTCTGAAACAGTCCTGTCTCTTGACTCTTCTCTGCTTCTTTCTCTCTCTGATCGCTCACGCTCGGTTATCCGTTCTCTTTCTTTCTCGTTAGTCTCACGGATAACATTTCGTATAGCTTCTTCGGAAAGAGCTTCTCCTTCGCTGTCTCCTTTTTCTCTTCTGTATACTATCTCAGCCTCGGAATATTCCTTATTTCCTTCGGGATAAACCTGTGTCCCCTGCTGCAAAGTCCTCTCAGTCTCAGATAAGAGCTGTTCCTTAAGCTCCCTTCGAAGCTCGGTTGTCCTGCTCTCGGATGAAGTGCTTCTTTCTCTTTCATAAAGGTCACGGCTGTAGGTTCTTTCTCCTTCACGAATGATCTCTTCCCGAACTTCCCTTGTAATACCTTCGGGATACTCAGCATTCTCGCCCTTAATCTCAGGACTCTCACGATAGATTCTTTCGGTACTTTCAAATTGTGTACGGGTTTCGGTTCTTCCCTCCCCGGGTCTTTCTGACCGTGTCTGTTCCGAAGGTTCTCCCGCAGCACTTACCTCTGAACGAATTTCGGAAATAAGCTCTTCTTTTGTAAAGCTTCTTTCTCTTTCCTTTTCGGTCTGAGTACTTTCGTGGTAACGATCCCTTTCGAGTCTCTGTGTTTCTCTTTCGGGTCCAGGAGATACTTCACTTTCTCCTTCAGCTTCGGCTGCTGCCCCTTCCTCACGATATACGATCTCGCTTCTTTCATATTCGGTTCTGGTGGGAACCTCACGGCTCTCCGTCACATACCTTTCGGTACTTTCGAGTCTTTCCTCACTGCTTCTTTCATGAGTGGAGGTAATTCTCTCCTCAGAAGTTTTCTCTACGGTTTCTCCGGGAATCTGCTCCGTAACTAATGTACGGCTTTCACCCTCACGATATATAACCTCGGAAGAAACGGGAGTCATTCCTCCCTGTTTAGCTTCAGACGCATCGGTTCTTGAAGCTTCTCTTTCTGATGCTTCCTGCTGCTCTCTGACCTCGGTACGAACCTCGGATAAAAGCTTATCGCTTTGTAATTTTCTTTCTCTTTCAAGTCTGAGACGCTCTCTTTCGTTAATGCGTTCTCTTTCGACTCTTTCGGTCTGTTTTAACCTTTCAAATGCAGCACTGTATTCATCCTCTGCCCCGGGAGCCGTACCTTCCTCACGATATACGATCTCGCTTCTTTCGTATTCGGTTCTTTCGGGAATCTCCTGACTCTCCGTTACATATCTTTCGGTTTTTTCAAGTCTTTCCTCTGTGCTTCTTTCGACTGTAGAGGATGTCCTTTCCTCGGAAGTCCTCTCTACGATCTCTCCCGGAAGCTGCTCTGCACCCGCAATTTTTCTATCAGCCTCACGGTATATAACCTCGGAGGATACGGATACATCTCCACCGATCGGTGTCTCGGGAGTCTTGGTTTCCGATGCTTCTCTTATCGAAGCATCCTGTATATCCTTAAGCTCGGTACGAACCTCAGATAAAAGCTCTTCTCTTTGCAGGCTTCTTTCTCTTTCAAGCCTGACCTTTTCGCTTTCTCTGAGTCGCTCTCTTTCAAGTCTTTCTGTTTCAGTTAATCTTTCGGCAGAAACAACATCCTCACCGCCTGCTTCTGATGCTGCCTTTTCCTCACGATATACAATTTCGCTGCTTTCAAAGGTACTTTCAGAGGGATAGCCCTGCTGCTCCGTAACATATCTCTCGGTACGGTCATGTGTATATTCAGTGCTTCTTTCTTCCGAAGAAAGGATCCTTTCCTCTGAATATCTTTCCTTTTCGCCGTATGAAGGAACTTCCTGTCCTGTTTTTTCAGGGCCGCCTTCGCTTTCCCTTTCCGGGGCAGCTTCACGGATAACAGTCCTGCCTTCTGCAGCCTGTCCCTCCGGAATGCTTCTTTCACCGGACTGACCGGTTATAGCTTCGCTTCCTCTTGCGACATCTTGTTCTTTCTTTGCTTCGGAAGCTTCACCGGGATAACCTTCCTTATAATACTCATCACGAGATTCTTCGCGGAGGATCATTTCCGCTGATTCACGCTCAGTATAAAGCTCTCTTTCCTTCTCGGTTAAGTACTGCTCGGATTCCCGATATTCTCTTTCCTTTGTTTCGCGGTACTCGCTGTCCTTCTCGCGAAGAACTGTTTCGGCTTCACCCCTGATCCTTCCGTCAGTCTCTCTTTCGTAGATAATCCTTTCAATATCTTCCGACTCCGGTCTTTCTTCCCTATGGATAAGCTCCGGATTTTCACGGACCACGGAATTAAGGAAATGCTGGACAAGCATTTTCTTTGCCACATTTTCCTGTTCGGATATCATGCTCTCCTGCATTTCAATCCTGGTATCAGAAAGACTTTTGTTGAAATTCGATACTATCTGATATATGGCACCCGTCTGAAGTCTGTGCATTATCCTCTCACTGAGGAAATCCTCTCTTTCACTCTCGGGTTCATACAGATTCCTTTCAACAAGCTCCTTTGTGAGCTCTAAGGTTCTTTCCCTCAGTTCTCTGCTTTCACCGGAAATTCTCATTTCGATGTAGTTATTCAGGAAGTCCTCTTCGAGATTAGACTGATTTATCATCCTTCTGACCTCATTCATAAACTTCCTGTCATCCTTGATCCCCAGCTTGTAAAGAGCATCCGTAATATAGGTTCTGTCCTGATAGGTCAGCTCTGAGTTCACTGATACAAGGATACGGTTAAGCATATTATTTACTATATCAAATTTTTCTTCGTTTCTGTTCGATACAAATGTGTTACCGCCGATAGTAGTAGAGCCGGCTTCCGCCAGATATATTTCAGGCGGCTCACTTACCATATGTAAAAGCTCTTCCTCTCCGATCTCGAGCCCCATAAGAGAATAATTACCGATTATCCTCTCACCGAAGGAATCATAACCCTGCATGTAATCGGTTCTGACCTTGAGCCCGATCGGTGCCTTTAAGGTAATCATAATTCAGAAAGCGCCTGGGCCTTCAGCGCCCTCCTGTCATCAGGCCATTTTACAACCGCAGGTTTTTCGTTTTTGTTACGGTTGAGCGAGTGATCCACGCTTATCGAAGTTTCGGATGTACCGGGATAATTCCACTTGCTGGGATCCTGCTTAACATTACTGCTTCTGTTAAGGGAATGATCGGTACTCGGCGTAGCATCAGGTGCTCCGGGATAATTCCATTTACTTACAGCCGGCTTTACATTCGTATTTCTGTTTGACGAATGGTCCGTACTTACAGTCGGTTCGTTTGTTCCCGGGTAATTCCATTTGCTGACATCCGGCTTGCTGTTCTTGTTACGGTTCATGTCATGATCCGTACTGAACGTTGTTTCCGAAGAGCCCGGATAATTCCATTTGCTGGCAGTCGGCTTTGTATTGGAATTCCGGTTTCCTGTATGCTCAACACTGGCGTTTGTTTCGCTTGTTCCCGGATAATTCCATTTGCTCATAGCCGGCTTTGTATTTGTATTACGGTTTTCGGCATGATCCGTACTGGCCGTTGTTTCCTTTGAACCCGGATAATTCCATTTGCTCACTGTCGGCTTAGTATTGGTATTACGGTTTCCGGTATGATCCGTACTGTTTGTTGTTTCTTTTGAACCGGGATAATTCCATTTGCTCACTGTAGGTTTTGTATTGGTGCTCCGGTTGAGGTTATGGTCCGTACTTGCTGTTGTTTCGGATGTGCCCGGATAATTCCATTTACTCATTGCCGGCTTAGTATTGGTATTACGGTTTTCGGCATGATCAACACTGGTTGTTGTTTCCTTTGAACCGGGATAATTCCATTTGCTCACTGTCGGTTTTGTATTGGTATTACGATTCTCTGTATGATCCGTACTTGTTGTCGTTTCCTTTGAACCGGGGAAGTTCCATTTACTTACATCCGGCTTATCATTTTTGCTGCGGTTAAGGTCATGATCAATACTGGTTGTTGTTTCCTTTGAGCCGGGGAAATTCCATTTACTCATGGCCGCTGCCGTATTTTTACTTCTGTTGCTTTCGTGATCTACACTTACGGTCTTTTCGTCGGTGCCCGGATAATTCCATTTACTCATGGGATTAGACACATTTTTATTACGATTACTCGTATGTGCTTCGCCGGAGCCCTGAACGCTACCGTCATATTCCCAAGGACTTCCTGCCTCCCATGATGTAGCTATCTGATTCATGGTGAAAAGCTCTCTGTAAGCGATAGTTACCGTTTCCGTATGCAGCTTACTCTGCTCCGCGTTCAATTCTCCGTATTCCTTGGAGATTACTGTACAACCCGTAAAAATATATGCTCTTGCACAGTTGGTAAAGCTTATATTCTTATACCAGTTACCTGCGGGACTACGGTTTACATAAAGAACAACCGGAAGAACAAGCTCGGTTCCAAGAGAAAGCGGATCCAAAAGCCCTGTTCCGAAAAGACCGGAGTCAACACCTACATATCTTTCAACCTGGAATGTGAAGGGCTTGGTGATCGGCTTTCTGAGCATATGAACATAGTCATTAACACCACCCTCCTGGTAGTATTCGAACTCATTTTCCTTGGTGAAAACTCTGACTGCCCGCAAAGGAACAAAAAATGCAGCTTCCACCTGGAGCGCAAAGGCGTATGAAACAGCCGGATTCAGTTGTGATTTATCTTGCGATCTGTCGTAGTTTCCACCTGCCATGATCAGTTCCTCACAAAATTAATTAAATCAAAATCCCCATAACATTTTCCCGGGCTTAAAACGAAAAGCTTATGGGTTTCATTTCCGTGATACTCTTTTCCTTACTCTTCTCTTTGGAGGGATTAAGCTCTTTGTTGATACCGGATATCTCACTGCACCATTTTCTCCGTTCTCTATGCTCCAGCTGCATCACGGAATCTTCTCCCCAGTGAAAATAGTAAGAGATAAAAGCCATCTCCTTATACAGTTCATCCTCCGGATACAGTCTTATCCCTCCGCGGTAAAATTTAGCGGCACCTCAAAGGTTTTTCCGCAATCGGGACAAACCGCGGTAAGTGTAGGCGGTTCAACATCATTTATCCTCTGATACATATCCTGCAGATAGGCAAGATCGGCTGTAAACAGCTTCTCTATGATGGTAGCGGATACACCCGGCACTCCTTCAAGCTCGGTTATGACTCTGCTGAGTATAACTATTGTAAGATAAGACGGATTCTGAAGAACTCGCGGGTCTCTCGTAGCCGATATCTCATCTCCGGCAGTTGCAAGTCTCATTTTGCCTCTTTTATGAATTTCACCTGTAGAATCAACATAACCCTTGGGTAATGTGAAGTCATAAACTGTTACCATAGTAACCTCCTTGATAATACATTATCGAAAGAAACGTAATGTGTTTTTGCTGTTATCTGCATGATATCCGTATGCACTTGGCACGATACACGCACCCCTCCCCCGCAGCCGGCAAAATACCGGCCGAAGGGGAAAAGTCCATGTATCCTGAAAATGCACACAAAGTATTAGTTAGGTATTACAAGCTCTTCGTATGCGATTTCTACCGACTCGATAGCAACACCTGAGTTGCCTGCATCAAGATCGGGTGCATTGTATTTTGCTACCCATGCATTGGTAAGTGTCCATGTTCTTGTTCCGGTAGGTGTCGTAACTGTAGTTGTAGGTGCACCGGGGTTAATGTCGATCAGCTCGATCGTTACATCATATCTCGGCATCTGTCCTCTTGTCTCACTTACGCACTCCTGAACCCATGTCTTGAAGGGACTATCAATGATATATCCCATCTTGAGGGTTACATTTCCGTGCTTAACAAGTCCCGGAATCTTAACAGGTGCAAGGGAACCTGAGTTGCCCTGTCTGAAGTCGATTACATCAACTGATCCTTCAACTCCTGTCACTTCTGAGAACGCTGCAGTACCTGCGATCTCGGATACCATGACCAGGAAGTTCATTTTTGTCAACGGATAATAGGATCCTTTACCGTTATCATATGTATTAGCTGCCATATTTGATTATCTTCCTTTCTTTTTTTCGTTTCCTTGATCTTATTCTTCGCCACCGCCGGCTTCTGCCGTGTACTGAGTTACACGGAAGATTACGAACTCGGCAGGTCTTGAAGGTGCGATACCTACATTACATATAAGTCTTCCGTTCATGATATCATCCCTTGACATAGTTGAAGGTCCGATCTCAACGAAATAACCTGCAGACGGTGAATCACCGGCCAGCATACCGTTTCTCCAAAGTCCATCAAGGAATCCGGAAACAGAAAGCTGAACTCTCTGCCAAAGTGTTGCATCATTGGGTTCAAATACAACCCAGTTTGTATTTGCCTTAATACTCTCTTCAACAAAGATAAAGAGTCTTCTGACATTGACATACTTGAAGGTAGCATTTGAAGAAGCTGTACGAGCGCCCCATACACGGATTCCCTGTCCGGGAAGTGCACGAATAAGGTTGATACCTTCGGGGTTAAGAACATCCTGCTCCTGATTTGTGTAGCTGGTCTTAAGACCTGTACAGAATACAGTCTCATTTGCGGGAGCCTTATGTACGCCTCTGGTCTGGTCTGTTCTTGCATAAACACCCATGATCGCGCCTGAAGGAGGTACGAAATCCGACTTATTGGAAGAAGGATCAAATACTTCTATCCAGGGATGATACATAGCTGCATATGTAGAATCAACCATGCTTCTGTAATTGATAAGATCAGCGGGCTTGTAGTAATCCTTAGGCATATCGATAACTGCAAAACGATTCTTCATATTCTCGCAATGTCCGACAAGTGAAACAACAACCTCGGGGATTGTTATTCCGGGAATTGCCATAATGCTTACGCTGCTGTTCTCAACAAATGCCTGTAATCCTGTACGCTTTCCGGGGCCGTTATCCTGACCGATATATGTGCCTGCATTGATTTCTGAAGGTGATCCGTCAGATCCGCCCTCAAGGAAGAATGCTCCGCTCTGTGTTCCGGCGCCGAGGATTGCCTCAACAGGATCGCCTGCCTTTTCCAAAGGCGCAACTTCAATATCAATAATCTCACTGTTAGCAAGCTTTGCTCCGATGTAAAGAGGAGATGCCGCATTGAGTGTAAGGTCTGTATATCTCTCAAGATCATCACCGTATCTTACGACAACATCAAATGTTACAACATAAAGTAATGACTCGGGAATGATATTGCTGTCAACAGCACTGTCGGGAAGCTCGTCCTCGAAGGTGATGGTCTTATCCATGATAGTCTTAACTCTTGTATAAGAACCTTCAAACTCGATGATGTCGCCTTCACGAACACCTTCTATACTCTTAGCCTTATATCCGGTCTCAGTCTTCTCAATGAGCTGTATCTTATGTCTCTTAACCGAAACCAGGCTAACCTGTACTTTATTGCCCCAAGTACCGGGGTTCTTTGCCTTAACGGTGAGAAGTCCCTGCTCAGCCGATGCTTCTGTTGCATCTGAAGGAGCAACTCTCATTACATAACATCTGGTTCCGCCGTTTGCAAAATACTGCTCAACGCTGTTTGCCAGATATCTGTACTCACCATATGCAAACTCACTAAGGTAACCACCAAAAATCTGCTTAAATGCTTTTAAACTGGGAACGAAAACCGGTGCTCCGCTAACGGGACCTTTTTCTGCAAGGCCGACAAATCCGGCTGTACTTGTTCCAACTCCGTCTATTCCTCTGGGGGAATTATCATATTCTTCTACATATACCCCGGGCGAAAAATATTCTGCCATTTTTTTCTTTCCTTTCTTTGTTTAGATTCTGAAAAATGTCAATCCGCATTTGACTTGTTTTGTCCCGGAAGGGTTACGGAAATCTGACCTGCATATGCACAAACCAGTTTACAGTCCTGTGTAAGACAGGGCTTACCGTCTATAAGTACCTTGGGCTTTCCCGGTACCCATGTACCTGCGGGAGCAGGAATACAAGGCTGTGGTGTAAGTACTCCCATGGCTGCAGCGGTAGCTGAAGCAACCTGTGGATTGGCAAGCGAAGTGCACATTCCGAAAGGTCCGACATTTGAATTCGGTGCGCTATCCTGAATGGTAGCTGCAGGTTTCCCTTCTGTAAGAACCTTATTCTGTGATGTAACCTTGATCGGCGCGGGAGCTGTTCCCATGGTACACATCAGATTACCTCCCACTGCTACTAATAAACTCACTGTAAATCCTCCTGATCATTAAAATCAATTTCCTGAAATCTTACCTCTTCACCTACTACATAACGAACAAGATACCTTGTATCGGGACCGTTGTTGTTTACTTTGAGAAGATAGTTCCCGTCAGTGTCAGCAACCCCGTACACTATTCTCGTTATCGGCAGGTTAGGCACAACCTCTTCCTGTAAAGGACTCTTCAATTTGACAGATTGCGGAGAGATCATTTTCTCGACTTCGATTCTCTCATAACTTTTTCTGTCTTCCGACAGTAGACCGTAATAGTCCTCGTCAAGCACCAGTCTTCCTCCCGAAGGATGAAAAACCGTCATAGTCTGTGTCCTGGAGGTATAGTTACCCATCATACAAAGACTCTTGTTAAGATTTACGGCCTCTATTTCTTTTAGAAAAGGAAGAGTGCCCGAGAAACTAAGTATATCTCTCCCCAATGATGTGCTCTCAGATGGCATCAGGAACACATTGCAAACCGGAAGCCTTTCGTCTAATTCCTCGTAGATGACGCGTTTCTCGTAATCTTCATAACCATATACCTTTATCTGCATGAGAAAATCTTCTCTGCCGGTATTTATGAAAACATAGATGCCCACGCCTCTGGACTCCGGTCTGACGGGTATACCGTTTCTCATAAAATAAACGCTTCTCTCGTCTACTGATGCTCCCGTTGTCGTGTCGAAAAGCCTTACAAGAAGATCCAGCCTTGCACTAATAACAGAAGCTGCCATTTTAATTCCTCCTTTCCTACGGCATAAGTTAAACTTATGCAATCTACGGTCATGGAAACAATGTCATAATTATGATTCATTATCTCCTGCAACATGCAGTCCGATATTTGCCTCAACAACACGAGGAGTATCTATGATCTCGCCGCTTGAGAGGTAAACGGGTGCCGCCTTATAGAACAGGCTTATCTGATAAGGTTTATTGATAGCCTGCCACACCCTGACCTTTTCCTCCAGACTTATCTTCGCCTGAGACAGTACAATCGGAGGTTCCTGGGTCGTTAACCATGACTGCAATTCATCGGGGCGAACAGAATTATTATCATTAATAATCTGCGCTGCCTTACCGATGATCTTTTGTATATCCGGTGCCTTTAGTCCCATCTGGGAGGAACCGTTTATAAAGACCATATAGTATAAAGCAAATGGTCTTGGCGGTCTTGATAGCTCTGCCTTTCCCCTTTCTATCATACGCGGGGAGATTACCTGAATGTCTTCGACTATATCATAAAGATAAAGTCCCACCAGATAATCCACATCCTGCGAAAGCGGGGATGATATTTCAATATTGTTCGGTGAAGGAATGGGCTCGGGACACATTTTCTCCCTGAGCTTCTTCACAATATGTGCACTAACATCTGCAATTATCGGATAATCTGCCATATATTTTTCCTCTTAATCAGCTGAAGGCTTACTCACTTATCATTCACTGACAAGCGCATCTATAATTTCCTTCACTCTTTCTTCCATAACATCTGTAAGACAAACAGCGTATGCGGAATTCGGAACATATTCACATCTGCAGTTAAATATGGATAATGAGTCATCCTCCGAAATATAAGGTGCATTGCTTACAACTGCGTTATACTTCAGATATTCTTCATCTCCGCCTCGTTTTATCTTACTTGAGCCGTCATAGAATATCACTGCGCCCGAACCCTTTGTAAGGGTTGCGATCTTTCTTGTCTGGTCATAGCAGTATCTGTAAGATGTACAGAAGGCTATTGTCTTAAGGCTGACATATTCGGGGCTTTTCTTCCTATACTGAGTATAGAGATAGCCGTTGTTCTTAAGACGCATTCTCTTTGCGAGAGCAGGTGCAAGAGAATTTGCAGCATTATTGCCGCTTCCGGCAAATCTCGAAACCGCTGCGGTTGTTACGGCAAGCTCCGACGCATTCATCTTATCAATGCTCTTTCCGAGAACACTTTCCAGCTCATCCATGATATCTTCTTCACTGAGCCCCATAGCTGTCTCTGATATATCATCGAAGGCACTTCCCGCATCGCTGCCCGAGCCGCTTCCCGAGCCGCTGCCGGAATCACTTCCCGAGCCGTCGCCATCAGGTCCGGTTGTATTCTTCTCATCAGAGTTTTCATTTATATCCGCTATCTTATCTGCCAGCTTATCAAGCTCTTCATCAGCACCCAGCTCCTTAAGAGCAGCCACTGCATTTGATACATCAGCCATAGGATCCTTATCCAGAGCTTTTAAAGAATCACTCAGTATCTTATCGGCAAGCTTGTCGGGATCATCACTGACTTTTCCGCCTTTCGGCCCCGTATCATTCTTTTTGCCTGATTTTTTATTTACTTCGTCTATCTTATCAGCAAGCTTATCGAGAGCATCATCCGCTCCGAGAGCCTTAAGGATAGCAACCTCGGGTGTTACATCAGCCATAGGATCCTTATCCAGCTTCTTAATAGCATCACTGAGGCTGTCAGCTGCAGCTTCATCTGCGGATTTTGCACCTGATCCACTGCCTGAACCGCTTCCGGAGCCGTCGCCGTCAGGTCCGGTAGTATTCTTTTTATCCGATTTTTTATTTATATCTTCTATTTTATCGGCAAGCTTATCCAGTTCTTCATCAGCGTCCAGCTTTTTAAGGGCTGCCACGGCATTTGATACATCAGCCATAGGATCCTTGTTAAGCGCTGCCAAGGAATCACTCAGAATCTTATCGGCAAGCTTATCGGGATCATCGCTGACTTTTCCGCTTTTCGGTCCCGTATCATTCTTTTTGCCTGATTTTTTATTTGTCTCTTCTACCTTGTCTGCCAGCTTATCCAGAGCACTATCTGCACCGAGTGCCTTAAGAATGGCAACCTCAGGTGTTAAATCAGCCATAGGATCTGCGGCAAGCTTCAAATATGCATCATTAAGACTGTCAGCTGCGGCTTCTTCCTCGGATTTTCCGCTCGAGCTGCTTCCTGAGCCGTCACCGTCAGGACCTGTTGTATTCTTTGTATCCGAGTTTTTATTAATCTTTGCGATTTTGTCTGCCAGCTTATCCAATTCATCATCTGCTCCGAGCTTTCTCAGTGCAGCCACCTCATTGGATACATCAGCCATCGGATCCTTATCCAGTTTATTATTTGCCGCATTAAGGACATCTTTGGCCAGATCTTCCGCTGAACCGCTTCCGGATCCGCTTCCCGATCCGTCACCGTCAGGACCTGTTGTATTTTTCTTTCCTGATTTTTTATCGGCTTCCTTAATCTTATCGGACAGTTCCTTCAGCTCATCTGTTGCTCCGAGTGCTTTAAGAACTGCAGTTTCCGAAGAAACATCAGCCATAGGATCATTATCCAGCTTCTTTATAGCATCATTTAATGCATCCTTAGCCGCCTGATTTGCCGTTTTACCGCCGGAGCTGCTGCCGGAACCGCTTCCCGAACCACTGCCGGAACCACTGCCCGATCCGCTGCCGGAGCCACTGCCCGAACCACTGCCTGAACCGCTGCCTGAACCACTGCCCGATCCGCTGCCGGAACCGCTTCCCGATCCGCTGCCCGATCCGTCACCGTCAGGACCTGTTGTATTCTTTGTATCCGAGTTTTTATTTATGTCTTCTATTCTGTCAGCCAGTTTATCCAGTTCATCATATGCGGCAAGCCCCTTCAAGGCCGTCACCTCTGATGAAACATCAGACATCGGATCCTCAGAGAGCTTTTCAAGAGCATCACTCAAAATTGCCGTTGCAAGGTCATCTGTCGATGAAGTTCCTGTTCGTTTTTCCTCTGCCGATATATCCTTATCAACAGCATCGATCATCGAATCATACATTCTGGCTTCCGAAAGATTATTTTCATCAAGAGCCTTATCGCGAAGCTTCTGATATTCTTCCTTCTGTTCCTTAAGGATATCCAGCTTGGACTTAAGACTTGCATCCGATTTGCGAATACTGCTTTGCATTTCCTGCAGCCATGTAATATGGTTATCCACAGAGCCCGTTGCTCTGGATGCGAAGTCATCATCTCTGACCAGATTATAAAGACTTTCCGACCAGCTTAAGCAGCCTACAATATAGACCAGTGAATCCTTAGGCTCTGCACGGTTTGTATAAGCTTCTATAAGGAATTCCAGTTCGTTTCTCTTAGCCTCAAGATTGCTCATATCCGATTCGAGAACATTCTGAGCAGTTGCGGAGTCTGCCCCGCCTCCGGCCTTGGCATTTTTATAACCGGCAGATTCACCTGCCAATACGCCTGCCTTGTATTTATCCTCAGCATTCTGCAGAAGGGATCTGTCAAGAAGGTAAAGTTCACTGTCCGAATGCTTTATCATTCCGTCCCTGATATTGAGAAGGTCTCTGAGATACTCTATCGAGCTTCCCGAAGCGCCGGATGATATTTCATCTATAACCTGTTTCTGATACTCATATATCGCATGTCCGAGAACCGTATCATCATCAGCCATTGCCTTAGCCTGATAGCTGTTAGATGACTGCTGACAGCTCTGCATGCTGTCTCCTATGGAGGAAACTATAGCACTGTCAGACTGGAAAGCGGTTGCATCATCGGAATCCTTGGCTTTTATCTTAACAGACATTATAGATTCCTTAAGTTCTCTGATGAATCCGGGATCACCTATATCTCCAGGAAACGGATTTTTGAAATATCCGGAAGATGTATAAAACTCACCGGAAATCATATCATTCAGAGTACTGAGAGCATTTGTATCATCACCGGCAAGCTTTTCCAGGATTACGGTACGCCTTGATGCATCTACGCTTGCCATAACGGAATATACGATATCCGCCTCTTCATCCTTTCCGTCTGCCTTAAGTCTCTTATATTCCCTGTACAGAAGATCGAGCAATGAATCGTAATTATCAGTTGTTTCATCTGTTAGATCCATTGAAAAGAATGCAGAAAGTATAGTGTAGTTATATGAATCTACTCTTTCGTTTCCCGTATCTTCGGAGTTTTTCATCTGAAGATATTCGTCCAGATCCATTCTCTTACCGGAACCGTTTGTAAATGTAAGCCACAAAGACTCAAGCTCACTTATCTTGGAAAGATTATAAGGATCCTTAACATTAAACGGATTGATCTCTCTTCCCGACTGAACATCTGTAACCTTACCGTTTGCATCTACATAGTACTGTACATACAGAGGTCCTATCTCGGAATCGGGTACGGCATTCGAACTGTTCATAATATCATCAAGGTTTTCGCCGCTCGTCACATTATACCAAAGATTATTTCCCACCTCGGATTTATAATATATGTTTGTCTGATTATATTTGGAACCCGATTCGGTCGCATTCTCGTACAATTCATCCGTAAGAGCATTCAGATTTATCAGATATGTACCAATGAAGAGAGTTGATCCGTCAATCGTATTTCGGGCTGCAAATTGAGAATAACGAACAAGATCCTCCTCCCCGAAGATTGCCTCTGCCTTATCGCCGAATAAGAGCATACCGACCACGGGAATCAGGATTACAGCCAGAAATATGCATATTCCTTTTTTCAGCACATTACTTTTCATCCGTTTTTTCTCCTAAGCTTTTATCCTAATCATTTTTAACCAGTTTACCATTCTTCGTGTCCATATATCCGGTATACATGAGGCTGCCTGCCTTGTTGTAAAATTCTATCGTAATCCTGCTCAGGTCAGAGGAAACAAGTCCGAGATGCTTAAACTCCGTATCAACAGATATCTTTTCCTTATCGCCGAGTACTTGTCCGTCAATCTTCAAGGTAAAGGATGCTATACCTTCACTTTCCTTCGGAGACATCTTAATTGTCATCATTCCGGTAGAACTGTCAACTGATGAAACGTATGAACCGACTATCTTTGAATCCTCTTTGCTTACATTGATATCGGTAACTATATTCAGGACTCCGGATTCCGCGGACGGATCTATCACACAATCATCTACAAATTCATTGTCTTTATAAAATCTTATCTTTACTTCTTCTATTTCATTCTTAGCAAGAGTCAGATGTCTTATGGTCTTATCTATGGGAGTCCTCTCTCCGATCTGAACCTTATCACACCATAACTCGAAATGCGTGATCTTTATAGGGAAGCCTTTCGGTATATAGACACTGAGTTCAAAAAGCTCCCTTTGGATAATGGGCGTCAGATAGTACATAGCCTCATCCTTGGAGGTACTGACAGTACTGTCACTGCCGTCATCCCCATCTCCCGTATCGTATGAACCGGTTCCGCTGCCTTCACCCTGTTCGCCGGACTCATCACCTGCACCCGATCCGTCATCTGTCTTGGAATCAACCGACATTTTAGCATCTGCAGCAGCCTTGGCATCCAGTGGTGTCTTCATATCCGCGCCTGTACCGAATACTAATGCACTTACGCCGCCACAGGTAAGTCTGTCAAAGGAAAACAGTGTCTGCGTATAAGCCTTCATTGAATCAAGCATGGATACTCTGAGCTCTTCGTATTCATTTACGGCGTCTTCATATTCCTCTGCCGATATAAGTCCCATCCTGTTTTTAACGCCATACTCTTTGACCAGATTTTCCTGATTGTCCATATCCTTAAGAGCCTGCTGATAGGAGTTTCTTGTATTGATATAATTATTGAATTCCGCCTCTACCGACTTATCAAGCTCCTTCTTTGCCGACTCTTCATCCTTACGGGCCGAGATATAATCCAATGTATTCTGATAAAGTACATAAGGATCGTCTTCGATATAACGGATTCCGTCAACATCTCCCTTCATCCACTCTCTGGGGATTTTCACAAACAGCATTATCCTTTTTTTACCCTTCCAGTAGCTGTCTATCTTATCAAGGAATTTTTTATAGTCGTTCTTAAATGCTTTATTGCTTATCTTCGTACCGTTTAATGCGGATTTCACATATTTGGAAATAATATTGATATCATTTCCGTAGTGATTCTTCATCAGATCATAATTTGTATTGAGAGCCAGCTTTGCGGTAGTAAGCGCTACACAGGCTTCATAATAGCCTTGATCTCTGTCTTCGGTATAGGTGATAAGATCATCAAGAACTGTCCTGTCGATATTCTTTTCAACATACGGATTTTCAAATACATAACCCGTGGAAACATCCAGTCCGACTATTCCTGAAAACTTCTTAAGATCCGCTTCAAGCTGTCTTTTATTTGCGGCTATCGTACTTTCCTTTGTATCTGCCTTCTTTTGTTTACGATCGATATCCGCCTGGGTCACATCCCCCATCTTGAGACGAGCCTTGTCATGATCAATGTTTTTAATAAGCTTTTCATAGCTTGATTCTTCAAATTCAATGGTATTCTGAAGTGTTACTATCTCCACATAAAGATTGCAGACATCCTCGCTTACCTTAAGCTTCACATCCTGAAGCTTATGCTGTGCGACATTTATCTCACCCGCAAGTGTTATCGGCTTAAGCTGCATGTCAGATTCATCGGTAAAATTAAATTTCTGCGGAAACTTAAAGCTGAGAAGGGGGCTCCACCTGAAGGTCTTTTTATTCTTCAGCTTTGCATTCATTGATTTGAGAGCACTCTCTCTCGCGCTTGTCTTTGAATCCACCGCCATCTCGGCAGACTCATAGGCGTCGCTGTTTTTTATTGCCAATTCTCTGGCAAGAGCAAGAGTCATTTTCTTTACGGCCGCTTCAGTACGAACCGGAGGCGTAGTGATAACAGCGCAAAGAACCATAGCTATACAAAGCACCATACTGATATAACTTTTAATCAAACGCGCTGTTTTGATCATATCATTCGTCTCCTTTTTCCGAAATTTCATAAAATGAAAATGTATCATCATTATCGGCGGATATAAAAGTATAAACCAGTCCGCCCTTTTCGTATGTATGAAGATACACCGTATAATTCGGATCGATCCAGCTTATAACGAAATCATCCGAAAACTCACTGGCGTACTCCATATCCACACGGCCCTTCAATGCACGGTGATTCTCATTCAGGATATTCACTGCAACTGCCTCAGGAAAGATTATCGAAGAATATCCTTCATATATGGGCGTTCCGAGAAGTCTTGTTACCGCCTCGATATTTCCCGCATCCAGCATACCGAGTTTAAACCTGCTGGAAAGTACTGTAATAGTTGTTGCCTTCGGGCTGTCATCGGAAGCACCGTCATCACTGTGCGAAAGGTACAGTGCACCTATATCTTTTAGCTGTACAACGCTGTCGGCTCCTATATCCTCACTCTCTTCATATAGTATCTGAGAACCGAAATACGATTTTCTTATCTCTTCAGGCGTTTTCCCGAGAAGCTCTCCGTAAACTATGTCATCAGTGGAAAATGCGCCCTCGTATATGGTATTCCCTCCGTTATCATAAAGCTTGCCGTTACCTTCCTTTAAGCCGTTCAGGAATTCACCTTCATATTCCTTTGTTCCGTCCTCGCGGTAAAGTGTTCCCTGTCCTTCATACACATTTTCATGGAATGTGCCTTTATAATGAAGCACTCCGGTCTCATAGCTCTGAGTACCTTCTCCTTCATATTTATTCTTTTCAAAATTTCCGGTATACAGGACAATTCCGTCGGGAGAAAACAGCTTGCCCTCTCCTGTTACATAACCTTTTTTAACAACTCCTTCGTATGCAATATAGCCTGATTTCGCCTTTATCCTTACTTTCTTTTCCGCAAGACGAAGCATGATCGAATTGTATCTGTATGTAGGTATTCCGCCTGCGTCTTTTTTAAAAAGCGTTACCGTCCTGGCTATATACCAGACACTTATCACACCAACGACTATGATGATCAGATATGCAAGCTTTTTGCTGAACATCCAGCCGAATATAGTATAATAATCATCCTTGTTCTTCGGCTTTATGTCGAAGAGCTTTACAAAGAAGTCCCGGATCCTCCCTATGACTCTCGTTCTGATATAATCCCAGCTGAGCCATAAACGAAGCTTCGACACTATGGATGCAAATTTGGATTTAATCGAGGAGATCAGTACTCCTAATAAATTATTTCCCATACTGTCCTTATTCCATCATCATTTTTCTATCCGTAAATATTTCCATTGAGCTTCCTTTGCCTCACCATTCAGATGTCTCTCACATTCAAAGATATACCATTTAGAAATCTCATCATAAGGACAATCCTTAATGATTTCGAGGAATTTATTTCTTGCAAGATAGAAATCTCTTGCGTAGTAAAGCTCCAAAGTCTCCTCAAACTTAGCCCTGTTCACTATCATTGCCTGCCTTACGGATGCGGAATATGCATCCAGCACCTCAAAGAATCTGATTTCCCTGCCGTCCTTCGAAAGTGCGCGGCCTATAAATCTTCTTTCACCGACCTCTTCGACATCGAGTATACTTTCGGTAACAACGAATTGAACTCCCTGACTCTTAAACCATTCGGCATATTCATCCATTTCCTGTGAAAATTCCGAATCTATGTAACAAAGGCTCTGCTCGGAAGAACCGGCAATTCCGTATACGAAACTGTCATTATACATCAGTACGGTTGATTTTATATCATCGTACTGATTACTGCTGTTAATAAACTGAACAACACTTCTGACCGTATCATTATGCTCACTCATAAATAAGAATCTGAGGTGAGAAAGAGATGTATCTCTGGAAACAAGTATTCCGTCAGTCTTATTTTTAAATCTGCCCATATCTTCAAGGATAGCAGCAAGTCTGCTGACCTTAAGGCTGTAGTCATTATGATCGTCAACAGATACGACCATCATAGTTCCCGATACGGAAACGGTATCACCTATATGAACATCGAAAATAGAATCCTTACTCATAATGTCTTCTATTCCCTTTGGTGCAAACCGGTAATAAGCCTCGAAGATCATATATTTATCGTAATTGATCTGTTCTATCCTCTTTGTTATCTCTCCGTAGCATCTCCACAGGCTCCTCATGTCCCGTGCCACCTGGTTCGGCGCATCCTCCTTGGGTCCTCCGTCAGCCAGCTCACGTATCGCATGACCGAATGTCTTCAGGTCTCTATGCTGTGAATAAAGGAGCAGCAGGATAATTACGCTTCCGATTATGAATGTAACTATATATGCAATGATTACCGACCGCAGGCTTTTCCTATAGTTTACGGATGTCACAACATTCTGGAAGATCACAACCAGAGCCAGTTCATTTTTCGTATTGCTTCCGGAGTACGCGGCTGCCGAAAGCATATTTCCTTCATAGTCAATATCATCGGAATATGCATATGTGGTATCATCCAGTTCTTCAAGAACGGGGCTCAGATTTCCTCCATACAGATAAGTAGCATTTATATGACAATAGCCTCTGGCATCTACAAGGATTTCCCCATTATTTTTGTTCATAAGAAATGCGTCGTAGTAATTTCCGTCAGAATCCTCTGTATCTGCAATCTCCTGCAGCTTTGCAAGCAATGCATAGTATTCTTGACTGTCATAAAAATCATATGCATAAAAATCTGCGCCGGTATAGTTATCCAGTTCAGACTTCATAAGCTTCGTGGCAAATCTCATATTCTGTCTCATTCCGAAGTTATAATATTGACCGCTTACAAATGAAAATGCCAAAAACAGGACAACCAGATATGTAACCTCTATTACCATGAATATATATACTATTCTGTCGCGGTTAAGCAGCAGTCTGTATATCAGTATAACCAGTATCAGCCAAATGAGAAAACAGCCTGTAAAAATGATAATATAGTTAGAATATATCCTGATATTCTGTACTATGCTGAATTTCATTGAATCAATCGTATTTTTTATACGGATGTCAGGTGTAAAAATCCCGCTCGGAACTTCCCCGTCCAGAAGTAAATAGAGCTCCGAATCAGCATATTCCGCATCTACAAAAAACCTGTTTGGCGATCTGAGTCTTCTAAGCAGGAATTCCGGAGTGGGGTAAGAATTTCTCGTTATCTTCTCCGGCTGTTCTTCCGACTCGTCTTCATCGGTGTCAAGCAGCATTCTTGACGATAGCGGGATTGCATATACCGTAACTATATCCGAACCTGAGTTGATCGTTGTGATGTAAACATTAGTCACATCAGCTGTTAAGCCTGTCACCGCTTCATCACTGTCGATAATAAAGCAGGGAGACAGATAATGCGGATTAAGCTCCGGATCGTAGCTTGCTAACCTGTAAACACAAAATCCGCCGTCATCATCATAATAGTCTCGTGAATAAAGAACATGGACCACTCCGCTTTCTTCTACAGAAAGCCCCTCAGCTCTGTCCATCTTAAACATAGCGGAGGTGGTCATCGCCATAACCTTTCCGGAACTGTGAACGCGATATACCCTGCCCTTTTTATTCCAGTTTTCCATGAAGTAAACGCCGTTATCCGTATATGCCGCAAAGGAATCCGCTCTGTACTCCGGATCATGTTTGACCCTTTTCGAAGCAAAACTTATGACAACGAACATAAGCACCAAGCTTACTACACTTATGCATATTATTATTCGCACTTTTGTACTCATCGTTGCAATGACTCCGTTCCTATGATCTTAAAATTATTAATAAAAATCCTTATCAGCGGCACATCTCCCCAGACAACATGTGTGAGTAAAAGTATCAGGGCTACTATCCCCGCTATCAGGCATATCCAGAAGAGAATTCCGAATATCGTGTCCATATTTCTGAAGAAAAAGCTTTTGATCCTGACAATGATCCCGCGCCTTTGTTTGGGTGTGGCAGCAATCTGCAGATCTCTGTAAAGCTCCGTGAAATTTGAATAACTGTTGTTATCCGACTTTCTTGAAATAAGCTCATAGCTTATATTTTTATCATCTGCTTTAGTCGAAAGGATGTTTTTAAGTATCTCGGCACATTTTACCGTACAATCATTCTCGGTCTTTCTTTCATCGAAATCCTTAAAATCAATATCATAGCTGAAATATACGCTTCCGTCTCTTGAAAGGTTGATAAGATTCTGGTCCAGTATCAGATATAACATCGGATAGGGAAGTGATGCGGAAATACAACCGAGCAGAAGGTTCGTTCCAATCTTCTCAACCTCCGAAAGGGTTAATATATCTCCGACAAAAAACTTCTCAAGCGGCCTTTCCTGTCTGTAAGGAAAAACAAGTATATAACTGCTGCCATATGTAAAATGATCAACAAGCTGACTGTCACCTATGCTTTCAATCTTACTTTCGGCCTCCATCAGGCTCCGAATAAGATTATGATCTCTGAGCACAATAATGGTAAAGCTTCTGCCATCCATATCATCAGACAGGCGTGCCATATAGCAACTGTTAACTTCTCCACTAAACAAAGTGGATACTACCGTATAGCTTGTGTTACCCGATTCATAAATCATAGAATTCCACCAAATGTTCCGTCATTATTTGCCGAGGAACTGCCTCTATCCTCTGTGGGTTCATCAATCATCTTTTTTCTGACTATCGCATATGCATATGTGCATATAACCGGCATCTCCGTACAATAGATTCTGATCTCATATACACCTTCCTTGGCAGGAGCTGTATATATTCCGTCGGAGCTTATCTCTCCGCTTCCCGGCGATGTAAGCTCATATGTAATCGCTGTAGCCTTCATATTGTTAAATCTTACACTGAAGAAATGACTTTCCTTTGTACCCATTATTACGGTAGGTGTAGCAACGGAAATACTCTTGTCATAATAATCCTCGGTAAGCTCGGTATCATCTCCCGAAGGGAATTTAATCGCAACCCAGCGGAAATTGAGCGACAGATAATCTACATTTCGAAGGAGCTTGACTGCTACTACAAAGCTGCCCTTTTCATTAAGGACCTTAACCGCAGTCTCAACATCCGTCATCTGCTCACTTCGTCTGCTGAACAGATCGGGATTACCGTATATAGTACATTTCTGATTTGCCGAAAGCTCCGGATCATCTGTAATATGACTGTAGCCGATGTCAACATATACATTACCGTTTCCGAGCCCGTGAGGTATTTCACCCGAATAACGGATATCTCCCTCTCTCGCATTTTTACCAAGAGGAACCTCAAGTGTTCCTGTAGCAATGTTGGAAAACTCGGAAGGCCTGTTTTCAACTCTTGAAATCTGCTGTACAGGTCTCTCCTTCTGTGTATCCCTGATATCCACCTGCTTTACGTAATATGAAATATATTCATTTCTCTTTAATATCTGAGCCGGAGTAAGAATGTACTTTTTGGCCGAATCCTCATTGATAGTATCTATAAGGTAATTATTGGCATTCTTTACAAGCTTTATATCAGCCAGCGGTATCGAATCATCCAAAAGTCCGATACCTCTCATTTCGAGATTCTTCTTACTCGTCTCGATGGAAACAAGCTCCATAGGAGTCACATTAGTCATCTTGACTCTGATTGAAAAATTAGGTGATGTTGTGATAGCAGCATCATCTTCAAGGGCAACGGCCGTTCCGCTCCTGAGAATAAGTTCTGTGGAAACGGCAGGATTATCCTGAACATGTACCCAGTACTCCTTCCGAATAGTCTCGCCCTTTTGAAGAACAAGATCCTCTACCCCGATCTCAATCTCGTGTGCACCCTCGGCTGTTACGAATACAGGGGTTTCGAGAAGTCCTCTGCAGCTGAGCTTGACATTTTCTGCGCTGAGCTTTCTGATCTCCAGAACTATCTTTATATTGTTATTTTTACATACGGTGAAGGGCATCAGTATCTCACCGATGTAATTCTCACTCTTAAACATTACTTCTCTCGCAAGAAATTCAATGTCCTGAGCGTATCCGTTATCTCTATCGTCATTCTCTGTCAGAAACAGTTCATAGCCCTCGGAGATACGATTAAATTCATACTCCTTGCCATCTTCATTATGATTCAGCGAATAAACGCTATGAACCTCCTGTTCCTTATAGCGTACACAAAGTCTGGCGGAATCACCCGTAATGCTGTCAAAGCCTTCAAGCGTTGACAGTTTTTTTACTGTGGAGGAATCAATGATGACCTCTCTTCCGCATCCGTCTATTGCGGCACCACTCTCGATAAGGATCGACTGATCGTCAAGAGAGAACACCCCCAGACCGCATATGACTCCGGAGCCGTACATAAGATCATTCAAAAATCTGATCTTATTAATGTGATAATTCTGCTCTGCCTGAAAATCTGCAGTCGTGAGCATCTTTCCCGGATAATACCTATTTCTTTCAAACGGATAAAGCTGATTATTATTCATAACACCCTCATTTTTTAATATAATTTATTTTTTATCTTTCTTGTTACCTGTCAAAAGAAGAATCGTTATACAAACAAAAGCACAAAATGTAGTTACAACGAATATCCATACCTTGTTTGAGCCTCTGGGTTCATTTGCAAATTCCGAACCCGCATCCGCCTCGATCACCACCGGTTCATCGATTTCTTCCGTAGTATTTTTTGAAGAACCCCTGATCACCATCAGATAATCGGTCTTATATAATGCCGGAACAATAACGATACCCTTATCATCAGCGACAAATGTCTGAAGTGAGTCAAGGCTGTTTTCAGTCTCATCATAGCTGTAATAATCTACATTTCTTCCTGCATTCACTTCTCCGAGGTTCACGGCTACAGACACCCCGAATCCGAAGTCGTCCTCATTTAAAGAAAAGCTCTCATAAGGATAAACACCTGCAACCCGGGTAATAAGCTCCGATGAAATCTTTTCGGATTTCCTCTTTATCCTTACATCTATGCCTCGCGGATTCGAAAGGACAGACAAACCGTTTATCATGATCGTATACTGATCATCGATTTTAAGATAATAGTTGACATCACGTCCTTCTATCGCCTCAAGAGCAAAATCGGGAACCGCCATATTTCCGTTCATATTTATGACCATCTCGGAACCGGTGATCGCATCCCTCGCTTCACTGCTTATCTTCTCCCAGCCGGAGGTCTTTTTCCCGATTGCTATTCCTTCTGTTGCGGATTCGATATAAGGCACCCCGGTCTGTGTCGTTTCACCGACCACATCTTCAATCGAAATATCCTCTGTCCTTTCGGCAACATTGCTGCTGCTTCCCGGTGCCGATGACGGCTTAGATGAACCGCCAGGGACAGATGCAGCCGAAGGATCTCCCGCAGTAGTCATTGTACCGCTTTTTACTTCAGAGATGTTTCCCGCCTTGTCCTCGGTCACAGAGAAAAGCTCGTATCTTGTCCTTTTGGAAAGCCCCGTAACCTTAAACTTTCCGTCGGTATTCTTCATTCCCTTCTTTTTTACGGTCTGGGAATCTACGGTCGAAACATCGATCGGATCCTTCACCAGAAGATAGTAATAAAGAATTCCGCTTTCATCGTCCGAGCCCTCAACCAAAACCTCTGCCGAAGTCTCTTTCGCATCATCCTCTATCTTCGATGCCAACGGAAGAGTTTCATCTTCCCAGATTCCTTTTGATGAAATATATGCTATATTACCGTCTCCGTCTGTTATCTTTACATATATATAATTGACCATATTTTTTATAAGGGTCGGCTTATTGTTCGGATCGTACCTCGACCATTTGCTGAAATTCACTGATGATGTTCCGTCCGTGGTCGTCACATCCTGAGTTTTTACCGCTATGGCTTCGATCATCCCTTCAGAGCTTACGAAGGTATCAGCTATTATATACTCAATGCTGTTTACCTTTTTTCCGTTACCTCCGTTTATCGTTATCTCAACGGGAGTATTGGTGCAATCCGCTATCTCCTCCTTTGATTGAAGACCGCTGTAGCTTTTCCCCATTATCTCAATGTTTCTTGCAAGTGATGCGGTTCCTGCTTTGGATACAACCTTACTGAGCACACCGTCATCATCCATAGCTGCGGCAAAGAATTCATATTCCACGCCTTCGGTCAGCTGAGGTATGAGAAAAACACCATCCTTATTTTTCATTCCGTTTTCTTTTAATGCCTCAGCCTCAGGTGCCGTTTTTCCGGCTTCCTGTACCATAAGGTAATACATTATGATATTTGCATTTTTACCGGACACCATGACCGTTGCGGTAGAACCGGTAAATATGACTGAATCGATCCAGACAACAGGTCTGTTTACCGTTTCCTCTTCGGTAGTAACATCACGTTTTAGCGGCGGGACCGGATAGATCGTTTCAGCAAAGGAAGTCATGCCGAACAGATATGCTAAAACTACCGGAATAATGATAAATAATGGCAAAACAGTCTGCTTTGATCTTAATCTTATATACGATTTTTTTTCGTTGTCACCGTATATTTTCATTAGTCCAATCCTTTTCCTATCAACAGATTATCCAATATACCTATCTCATCGTATTATATATTCTGCTATATTCTATAATATTTTGTTGTTTTTAGCAATATTACATTAAAACTTTTTCGCATTTTGCACAAAAAAAACATATTTTCAAGTCAGCGCCGCTTGATATGAATATGCAAATGTATTAAAATACCCGTATAGATATTTATTTATAAACACATTTTGTTGTTTCAAAAGGTTTAACAATTCGGAAAGGGATAAAAAATGGTAAGTGTAACGAAGGATTATAAGGAAGCCGTTCTGGAAGATATCGACAGCTTTAAGGATATTTATCATCCCGTAAAAGCATCACTGGTTGAAAGAATGACAGTAAAGTCCGTTCCCATGAAGGATCTTCATCCTAATCCGGATGATGAATTTTCAATTCCCGAAATCGGTCCGAACTACAGCATCGTTAACAGGTATCGTAAGGAAATGGAAAGAAATCTGGCGAGGGAATCAAAAACCGGCATGGAACCTCTTACAGTAGAAAAAATGTCTACCGGAGGATATATGATCCTGAACGGTCACCACCGCTGGCTTGCCGCAAAATGGATCAACGTAAAAGAGCTTCCCGTTCAGATAGTTAACGGAACCCATGAAGAGGACATTTTATCAGCCATCAAAAACTCCGATCGTAATATGTGCATTTCGTTTGATCTTGAAGAAGTCATCATTAATCATAATGATAAATATGCCTGTGATGCTCCTCTCTCGTTTCCGCTTAATAAAAAATATCCCGAGCAGGTCAAAAAGCATGTCGGCGCACTCACAAACGAGCTCCATCGCCTCGGCTTCGATGTTTGGATTTATTCAGGCGCATTTAAGCCTGTCAGCTACCTGAGAGCTATGCTGAAGCATCACAAGATTGAATACGACGGTCTCATCAACAATATGAAGTCAAAAAAGAGCAGCGACCGTATGAACAAAGCTTTTTCATCAAAGTATGATGTTATCATTCACGCTGATGATGACGGCATTTTATGGATAAATCCGAAGACAAAGGAATTTGACAGCATCGATCTTCTGCCCGGTAAGAATTGGGCAAGTCAGGTAAGCTCGAAGATAAAGAGAAAGCTTCGTGAAGACAGTTAAGATAGTAATAAAGGGAGACCGGCTATGAGTGAAAATCAGGAATTAAGGATGAAGGTTTCCTTTGATCTGGATGAGGTTCTTTTTGTAAATCCCGCAAACCATAAGATTGAAGATCCTCCGAAATTTCCTTTTGACAGATTGTATAAGGAGCGAGTCCGTCTGGGCACCAAAGAGCTTATTCCGAAACTCCGGGAGCTCGGCTTTGATGTCTGGGTTTATACATCTTCCTTCAGATCCGTCAATTATATAAAATACTTATTCAGGCATTACGGAGTCACCTTTGACGGGATCATAAACGGTCAGCGTCACCAAAAGGAGGTACAGGGTGACCGTCCCTATCCTATGCCCACAAAGCTTCCGAACTTCTATCAGATTTCTCTCCATATAGATGACGAAGAGATAGTCGCAACCTACGGAAAGTCTTATGGCTTTGATGTCTATCAACTGGATGCCCAGGATGATGACTGGGCGGAAAAGATCATAGACAGAGCAATTAAGATAAGAGACACAAAATTCAAAAAAATAATGGCCCCGGTCAAAAAAATCTGACCGGAGCCTTCATTTTACGGACTGACTACTTCCATACTGTCCGGCCACGCCCTGCATATCAGGGTGAGGCCGCATTTTTTTGCCAGCTCGACCGCTTCTTTTGTAGGTACGGATTTAGATACAAAAACGGGTATACCGGCTTTTATCACCTTCCCGACCATATCAAGCGGAACTCTTCCGGAAGTAAAAACGATGCATTCATCAAGCAGGAGCCTATTGAGAACAGCATACCCCACAGCCTTATCGAGTGCATTATGCCTACCTATGTCCTCTGCCGTAAAAAGCACCTTGTCTCCTCTTGCAAGAATGCATGTATGCGTTCCCTGAGTCTTCTTATGAAGTCTCGTCTCTTCCTTAAAGCTTTCGGTAATCGCAAATATCCATTTCTTTTCCCAATGTGCTTTTTTTAATCTTACAGCTTCGGTGCTTTCGGAATCTGCATTCGTAACGGATACTACATTCGCGGTGCAGCAGCTCAGCTCCGTACGAAGAATTTTCTCCCACTTTATTTCATTTTTCAAAACAACGCTCGCCTCATTTTTTTCCTTACAAAAGTATATACCGAAAATGTCGTCGGCGCCTTTTATAATCCCTTCGGTAAGAAGCCGGCCGGCGACCAGCTCCTTCAGATTATCCTTGGTGCAGTTCAGCCTCATTACGGGAGTATCATTTATAAGCACGGAAAGAAAATGCTCGTTTATCACCGGGATTTCCGTATTTTCTGTCGTCCCGTCTGCCTTTATCCTTTTAACGGTTATCTCTTCATAATTAGTATCGTCCATATTTTACTTTATAAGCTCCTCCAATGTCTGATAAAGCTTTTTCAATTTTTTCAAGAGCAATGCGTCCGTTTTCCGCAATCTCAACCTGCATATTTCTCATTTTGGATAGAAATGCGGTCTTGGCTTTATTTGCCTGCTCGGCAGATGCGAGTGCCTCACTGAGCACCTCATTTTCGCCATCTCTTCACGCATTTCCTTATCAATATTTGTAAATCCGACTCCCACTGCATGTACCTTATGATCGGTACGGCTTTCTATCGGTCTTACACCCGCCATACGAAGCATTTCATAGAATTCCCTTCCGTCCCTGTACTCCTCGGCAACATAGCTTTTTGCATAATACCCGAATCTTTCCGTGAAGCTGAAATGAACGCCCTCATCGCTTCTGTCATTATCATCGGGATCACCTTTATAGCAAACAGCATCATTTTCATCAAGATTAACATAGTATACGCTCCTGTAATCCGATGCCATAGCTGTTATCAGGCTGTCCTGCTGTGCCCTCTTTCTTTCCTCTTCGAGTAGCTTTGCCTGCAGGTCGATCAATTCTGAAGATGTTCAACATCACTTTTGTCTTCATCGGTCAAAAGGTTAATGGCAACCTGAAGATCCTCGATACTTCGGCTCAGATTATTTTCGATAACCTTTTCTCTTCTTCCGGCAAGCTCGTCGAGATAAAGGAGACTTACCTTACTTACGGCATCTTCGGTATCATCGGACGCTTTCCTGCTCATAATTATCGTTCCGAAAACTATGATCAGAATGATAAGGGTTCCTCCTATAATGTAAAAAGGGCTTATTTTTTTTGTTTGCTTCTTTTCCAAAATTCTATTAACTATCGGGCTCGCGTATAAAAACTCCCCGATGCATCAGACTGCACCGGGGTTTTCTTGTGTACATTTCTTTACACGATTTTACAGGAGGGTGATTAGATCAGATCAGCCCTAAGTTTCTTAAGAACCTGGAATGTTTTTGTTCTGAGTTCCTCTGCTTCAAAAAGCGTAAGCATTGTGTCATTATCAAACCTGGTCTTCATAACGCTGTCGATCCAATTGTTTACATATGCTTTTACATACTTTGTATTCTCGTCGGACTTATCCTTAAGAGAATTCTGAATATTATTAATATTCTCAATGACTGTAGGGGTAACCTGTCTGTTAGCTGCAGGTGTCTGATTTCCTTCGTCACTTAATTCAATAACCTTACCGGTCTTTGTAATGATAACCTTCTTGTTGGGTGTGGAATCAGCCTTAACGGAACCTGTTCCTTTCTTATCAAGAAGCTTCTCAACTGCCTTAACGAGACATATAGCACTGTAAGTAGCTTCCTGCTGCGTCTGTGCTTCGGCATTCTTATCCTGGAACTGATACCAGAGCCACTCCGACTTAAGAAGCATCTCTTCTATCTTGGAGTCATCAAGAAGCTTTCTGAGATCCGGATCCATGGTTTGTGTCTGCTTACGTCCGAAGAGACCGCCGCTCTGCTGATGCTGTGTCTCATTTTTCTTATACTTGGGAGGAACCGAAACGTCCTCATAATCCTTTATAAGATAAGCCTCAGCCTTTTTGGGATCGTAATTGCTGTTGATGATGGCAATCCTTCCTCCGTTGAGACCGTTAACGATCATGTCCTCTGCTGCCATGAATACCAATGTCTTCTGGCGGTCATCAATCATCTGCTTTATCTCATAATTAGTCTTTGACTTCTCGATTATCGCATTCTTTCTAACCTTAAATGCTTTAATCTTTTCCTTAACGCTGAAGAACATCTTCAGAAGTGAGGGATTCGCATTCACATAGTCATTGATCCATGTAAGCTCTACATACTGATGCTCGATCTTATTGGAAAGTTCATAGACATTATAACCGTCAAATACTACATTCAAAGTGGTATAAAGCTTATCAAGTATCTCGTACTTCTCTTCCCACTCTCTGGTGGAAACATCGGAATTAACTATCTCCTTTATACCGCATTCATAAAATACAAGGTTGTATTCATAAAGGCCTTCGAAAATATTGGTCTTGCCGGTAAGCTGTGCTCCGGCACCGAGAGTCTGAAGATTTCTCTTCATATCGGGTTCATTTTCGATGTAGAGATATACCTTCTTAACAAAGGATGAAACCTCACCGATGAGAGTATCAATTCTCTTGTTGTAGATTTCCTGCTTTGAAATGGCCGTAAGTACATTTCTGCTGAGTACACTTGTATCCTGTGTACTGTTTACATTATGAATAAGCTCTTTGAAGCTTTCATATACAGCCATATTGTCAATGGGTATATACTCTGCGTTAAGTCCGTAGAACTCAAACGCCTTTGAATAATCCTTATTTGCAATAAATGAATTGAAGAGGCCGATTGAAAACTGAGTCTTGTAATCATTTCCTACATGGGGATCTTCAACAACATAATCATAAAGAACCTCAAGGTTGCTGAGATAAGCCTCGGAATTTGCCATGGATGTGGGAAGTCCCATTTCCATAACTACATTGATAAGATCGAGGTATCCGAGAAGAGCCTTGTCATAGTTCTTCGGTCTGTCGTCATCCTCAAGTATCTGATAGCTTACATTGATAAGAAGCGGTGCAATGCACTCACCGATGAGCCTCATCGCATCACCGAACTTCTCCATCTGATACAGATATATGAGCCAGATACTGTATCTGTAAATACCTGTAGTATTTATAGGAGCATCTATATCCGAAGGATCGATATCACCGTATACGAAATTAAAAAGCGGCTCAATCCACTCATCTATCTCATACCTTTCCTTCTCTTTGATGTTCTCGTCAACGAATTCTCCGAGCTCGTAAAGCTTGGTACACTGAGCCTTAACATCATCATCTACCGTCATGGTGTTAAGATCAAAGTTCTTATCCTTGAGATAATCGATAACGAGTGCATAAAAACCGTCTTCGACCTGCTCATTCAGAAAGCGAATAAGTAACCCCTTGTTATTTGAAGCCGCAATCGATAACACATTATTATCACTCCCGGCAGTAATATTAGCTGGTAAAGCCATGTCTATATCCTCCTTACACTATATAGTAGCTCAAAATCCCACTACTCCGATTGTACATTTTTTAAGTCTCTTAGTCAATGTCAATATAGACAAGATATCTAATCTTTTTTGTTAATTATTAACAAAACTAATAGATGATGCAGAATTCCGCTTCACCTATCGATATGACATCCCCGCTCACAAGAGGAGCTGCCATATTGAGAGGAAGCCCGGCCACCATAGTAGATCCGATTTCCGCAATGTTTTCAATGAAAATCGTGCCTTCGGACTCAAAAATCCTTGTATTTTTCGGAGCTACAAACCTTTCCGAAAATACTATGTCACAATCCGGAGAGCTTCCTATTATAAGCTCATTTGTCATATTAATGATACCGCTGCCGGTCGGTGAATTTCCGTTAAAGATCTCCACCCTTACCTGTCTTGCTGCAAAAGTATTCATTTTTTCCGGCGCCTCACGGATAACCGGCTGTGCAGTATGTGAAAAGCTTTCCGGAGGTGTATCATTATTTACCGATACCGGTCCGGACTTATCTTTTTTTCTGCTTACAAGGAGTACAATTATAACTATGACAAGCACAAGAATTATAAGCCCGCCACAGATGCCTATGATCATAAAATTAACCGATAATCCTTTTTTCTCTCCTCCGTCCTGTTTTCCTCCCGAAGTATCGGTCCCCGTAGCAGCGGATGTTACGCCGTTCGTTTTACCATCCGATTCGTCCTTACCGACACCGTCATCGGTTGTTTCTTCCGTTTTATCTTCTTCTGTGGTATCTTTTCCTGAATCTTCTGTTGTATCTTCCGTTCTGCCGTCCGTCGTTTTTTCCTCGGTAGATTCAGAAGGTAAATCTATCACCGGAGGATCAGTCGGTTTAACCCCCGGCTCATTTCCGGTCGAACCCTCTTCCGTAGATTCGGTAGTTGTCTCATCCCTCATAAATCCGTCGCCGCTTTGTATTGATGCATAAACATCAAAACGGCAAAGATAAAAGACAGAAAAGATCACAAGCAAAGTAATTATCCCTAAATTTTTCAGAAGCTTCTTCACTTTAACTACCTCCTCAGACCGGTTTACGGCGCAATAACTATTTTATCATTATCGTCTGTAATGTGAGATTATCGTTACCGCCTTTTATTCTGTCCATCATACGCATCAGCATAAGGTATGCCCAATGCTTTGCATCCTCAGCCTTGGCAAGATCAACCGCCATCTCTTCATCACGAAGAAATTCCCATGCACCGTCCGTACACAGGAAAAATGCATCCCCCGCTTCAAGCGCTTTCGGAAGAACAAATATATCAGGCTCAAATCTTTCCTGATTTCCGAGTGTCCTGAGCAGGCTTGACTGATCCTCATCCCCGGCTATAGCTTCACGATCGATCTCACCCGCTTTATATTTTTTATACGAAACGCTGTGATCCTCCGTATATGCGGCAACATATCCTTTGTGAAAAAAATAAAGCCTCGAGTCACCTGAGTGAGCCCATACAGCTCTCGGACCGTCTATCAAAAGAGATACAAACGTACTCTTCATGATATCGCCCTTTTCCAGCTGAAGCTGCAATATATTCCGGTTTGCCAAAGCAGCCATGCTACCGTACCAGCCCGCAGGATCCGCCACCCCGGGAGTAAATCCCGAGATAAGCGTATCCCTTACGCACGATGAGGCAAGCTCACCAAAGGCATGACCACCGAGCCCGTCTGCAACAACAAATATCCCGGAATCACCTTTGATAAGTGAACCTACGGAATCCTCGTTATAGCTGCGTCCGCCCTGATTAGAATATTCATATACATCTATCACCATTTTTTACCTCTAAGCATAATGCTTTGCGAATCCCCTACTTTATAAGCATATATCCATGCTTCGCAAATCCCCTACTCTATAAGCATATATCCATGCTTCGCATGTCTATAATCCGATGCTTCGCATCGTATTGGAGCCGCTTCGCGTCTCATGTCCTCACTTTCGTTCGGATAGGCGCTTCGCTTCGCGAATCCCCTACTCTATAATTCAGTACGAATGACATTTTGCTTGTCGCCTACGTAGAAGCTGTCGCCTGCTTTAAGTCTGTACGGTGTATTGGGCGGAAGTTTTGTTCCGTCCATAAGGAAGGTACCGTAGGTTGAACGAAGGTCTGTTATCACAAAGTTACCGGTATTTGCTTCGAAAGAAACCTGACAATGCCTTCCGCTCACTCCCGCTGTTCCCTCGCGATAAACTATGAGACAGCTTGAAGGATCCCTTCCTATCATAACCGGTGCAGCTCCGACCGGGAACGTCTTACCGCCATGCTGTGTAGACATGGATCTCAGCATTGCACTCTGAGGTGCGGGGCCGGGCATGGGCGAAGGTGAAGGATTCTGATTGAATGCGGGTGCAGGTGAAGGTCCGGATGAACTGTTCTTATTCTTTCCTGCTACAACTATTATTATGATTATAACGGCAACTATGAGAACGAGTGCGGCTGCGACTATGCCTATTATCGCACCGATACCGAGTCCGCTCTTCTCGGGCTTTGCAACAGGTGCTTCAGTTGTTCCGTCCTGTCCTTCCTCTGTTGCTTCGGTAACATCCTGAGTATCATTACCGCCGCTTGACGAACCGCTTCCGTCGCCTTCCACATAATTAATGTTATTTCTTGCAAGCATAGCGGTTACTTCCGATATATCAACAGCATAGTTTTCGGATTCGTTGTTAACCGTAATACCCCATGAATTTATACCCATTACTTCACCGGCTTCATTAACCATAGGTCCGCCCGAATTGCCGTGATTGATCTTGGCATCGGTTTGGATAGCCTTTACGGCTGTACCTGCAATGGTTATAAGACGGCTGACGGTTCCGGATGTGATCGTAGCATCCTCCTCGTTCCATTTCTTATTTGCTTCAATAAATTTATTTTCGGCGATACCGGGGTACCCGACGCAGTAAACGGTGCTTCCCACATCACTGTCTGAAGGTATATGAAGCGGAAGCGCCTTTCTCTCTTCTGTGGGTGATGAAAGTCTGAGTACGGCAACATCCGCAACATCATCATAATCTATCACCCTTGCTTCAACATAAGTTACACTGTCAAAATAAACCCTTATCGAAGCCCTGACATCAACTATAGCTCCATTGGTAAGCTGTGCCTGGAATTTTTCACCCTTACCGTAGTTAAGATATGTGTCGATAACATGATGATTGGTTATAAGGTATTCGGGATTTTTGTCCAGATCACCGATAAAAAAGCCTGTTCCCTGACCGCCGTCATAAATAACTCCCGTATCGGCATTGATCAGAATTCCGAGAACAACGCAGACACCGTCTCTTACTCCGGTATCAAATGCCGCAGAGGACTTTAACGGAACCAGGCCGAAAGCCATAAGCAACACAAGAATCAGAGTCATAAAGATTTTTCTTTTGTTTCTTTTCATATTCTCCCTCACTTTCCTTATCTAAATACATTTGACAATAAGTGCCGTATAATTATCCTGATTTACTTTTGCGTGCGCTACCAGAAACTGCTCTATCTGCTGGCACATAGATCTTTCCGAGACAAATGAAAGACATCTTTTCGTTTCATCCTCAGTAAGAACTCCTCCGATACCATCCGAGCAGGCCATCAGAACATCTCCGGAAACAAGCGGGAACGGTCTTATGGTACAATCCACATCCGACATACCGACCATTCCGAGAAACTGGGTAAGTGCTTCGGCTTCAGGAATATTGACATACTTCGAAGGATCCATATCTCCGAATTTTATTGCCTCGGAATACTTTTCATGCCTCAGATTATGTTCATGATTAAGGCGATAAAGCTTACCCCTTCGAAGCAGGAAAAAGAAGCTGTCTCCCACGCTTGCAAAATGAAGCATGTCATTATAGATGATACCGGTAACGGTGGTACTTCCTCCGTCTCCTCCGATCACATTACAGACATCCTCCGAAGCCTTAAATACGCTTCTCCTTAATTGCTCTGAAATATTGCCGTTTCTGTCCATATTCATAAAGGAATTTCTCAGGCTGGCAACCGCAGTTTCACTTGCTTTTTTTCCGTCCTTCATGCCTCCCATGCCGTCACAGACCGAGAAAAAAAGTCCCTTCTGTCTGATCATTTCGACATCAAACGCATTTGCTACGGCAAATGAATCTTCCTGCCTTTTCCTGTTGCCAACCCCCTGAAGGTTTCCGATTATGTAAGTTAATGGTTTATTACCCTGCATATTTTAACCTCATATTAACTCTGCCACGAGAAGTTCTCATTACAGAGCGGAATAAACATAAATTTGCTTTCACCGAGTTCAATCACATCACTATGCTTTAATTCTGTCGGCACATATACAGGATCACCGTTTAGATATATACCGTTGGTACTCTCTGCGGGAATAAGATGGCATACATTATGTTTAACATCAAATGCTATCCTGGCATGATTTTCTCTTGAAATCGTAGCATCTCCCTTTATGCATATATCCATTCTTTCGCTGCGGCCAATACTGTTATTTCTGGCCATGATATGGAAATCCTTTCCCTTATCCGCGCCCTCTATACACACTATCCATCCGACCACCGGTTCGATATTAAGGCTTTTTTTCAATACACCTACCGTCTTCCCGGGATCACCCTGATCGGTGCCATCATTCTTCTGCGAATCCTTATAGGATGAAGGTGCGACTGTTGCCCCTATCTCCCGGTCAGCTCCGTAGCCGGACTGCGAACTGCTTCCCCCGTAGCCCGAAGGCGCCGTAGTCGCTCCGTAGCCGGGCTGCGAACTGCTTCCTCCATAGCCTGAAGGAGCCGTGGTCGCTCCATAGCCGGAAGTCGAACTGTTTCCTCCGTAGCCCGAAGGTGCCGTAGTTGCTCCGTAGCCCATAGGCGCTGCTGTAGCTCCGTAGCTGTTTCCGCCGGTACCCCCGTTTGCCGGCTGTGACCCGTAACCGTACCCTGCGCCCTCATAACCTACCGGAGCAGTTTTACCGATACTACTGTTTGAAGAGCCGGAGCCGAATTCAACACGGTTCAGCGTCCCACCGCAATAAGGGCATGATGCATATTGATCGGTATTATAAAGATGCCCGCTTGCACATTCCACCAATGCCATAAGCCATTACCTCCTCTGTTATTATATATAAGACAGCAGCTTAGCGCCGCTTTATCCTTATCACTGTGTGATTATCGAATAACCGCTTCCGTCAAAACCGATAAATTGAAGTCCGGTATCAGTAGATACAAAATAGTAACCGTTATTCATTGAATTCAGTCCTATGAAGGATTCGGTCGTTTCAAAGGTTTTTACGGAATTAAACGTCCAGTTTTCCAAGGTCGGATCGGCATTAAGCGTGTAGAGATAAACCTTACCGTCGTTTTTCGAGAAGCACGAAAGCTTCTGATTCATCACTACTAAATGCCTGAAATCATTCGCATCCTTATCCCAGGAAAATCCGCAGACTATCTCATCCTCATTAACATCAAGCATATCTATGCAGTAGCTATGTCCTTTTTCACCATATAGATAGTAAAGATACTTTCCTTCCGCAACTATCTCATTGCAGTAATACTCCTCCTTATATGTGACCATGCACTCAGGAGCGGAATTTGCCATATCACCTGCCGGCATCCTCCAAAGCTTCTGCTGCGCAAAGGAATCATAATTCCTGCCGTCATTGGAAGTAAGAAGATAATACAGATATCCGTTATTAAATGTGATCTGCCTCGTTGCAAGAGGCGCATCCGAATCATATTCGAAGTCCAGTCTTATCTCCGAAATCTGAGCACCCGTATATCTGTCTATACAATCCAGTCTTGAAATATTATCAGATGAATTAACTCTGACAATAAAGTAATAATCCTTAGTAACATAAAGAACATCTATATCGGAATATGCCTCAAGCTCAGGGATCTTTCTTCTGTTGCTTCCGTCAATATTACAGGTATATGCTTCTCTTCCTCCTATGAAATACATTACATCATAAGCTATACACAGGTTCCACACATATCCGCCTTCGACTATTGTCTCATCCTCACCGTCTCTGACATATTTGATTATCTTTTTACCTGTATAATCCGCGTCGTACTCATTTCCCGCACTATCCGAGGCACAAAGACCCATATTGGCTATATTTCCCGGAGACCCACCGAGTATCACGGGAAATCTTTCCTTCTCTGTCTGAGGCGTCTCTGTGGTTGTTTCGGTACTTTCCTCCGTAGTATCATCCGGACCGGGATCTATATCAACCATTTCTCTTGTCGATGTGGTTTCGGTGGTGCTTTCTTCGGTAGTTTCCGTGGTACTTACGGTTTCCGTTTCGCTGGATCGTAAAGTAACCGTTGTAGCAGCGTGCTTCTTTTTACTGCTTGTAACGAATATCAGAACCACTCCTACGGTAAGAAGAATGGAAAAACCTATGACTCCGGCAAGAATTATCGGAATAATGTGTGTTTTCTTTTTCGCGGGAGGATTTCCGTTTTCTCCGTTTCCGCCTCCCGACGACATTCCGTTATTATATACACTACCGCCATTATAGCCGTTTCCGTTATTATGGCCGCTTCCGTTATTGTAGCTGCTTCCGTTATTGTAGCTGCTTCCGTTATTATAGCCGCTTCCGCTATTGTAGCTGCTTCCGTTATTATAGCCGCTTCCGCTATTGTAGCTGCCGCCGCGATTATCGTACGGACCGCCCGAAGACATATTGGCCTGCCTGCCGTCTTTGTAGCCCTGATTATTATATACGGCTCTCCCTCCGTTTTTTTCCTGAACATCAACGGCATGAGCGTGATACATAGCAAATTTAAATTCCCGCATTGACTGGAATCTCTCCTGCGGCTGAACATTAAGAGCATGAAGTATTGCCTGTTCGGGCATACGGCCTATATCAGCCCCCAATGTACTGGGCGGGATCAGATTATCCTCATCCATTCTCTCCACGGAATCAGGCGGCCTCTTCCCTGTCACGGCATAATAAAATGTTGCACCGAGAGAATATACATCAGTATAAGGACCCTGTCTGCCTTTCCTTGTATACTGCTCCTTCGGAGCAAAGCCGTGCTTAAGCACAACATCCAGACTTCTGCTTTTATCACCTAAGCTGTATCTTGCCGCTCCGAAATCCAGAAGCTTGATAACACCTTCGTTTGTAATATATATATTGTCAGGAGTTACATCCCTGTGAATGATTCCCTTTTGATGAACGGCATCGAGAGCATCCATTACAGGCACGAGGACAGCAGCAGCCTCATCAAAGGAAAGCCTGCCCCCCTTCTGCTTGATATACTTATCAAAGCTGATGCCTTCTATGTATTCCATTACGAAATACGCAGTACTGTTTTCTTCGAAATATGTATATATCCTGACAATATTATCATTCCCTATAAACTGTGCAAGAGTCTGCGCCTCCTGGAGGAAACAGGAAATACCGTAATTATAGCTGTCCTCTCTTTCGCCGGTAAAAGGTATTACCGTTGACTCGGACCTTGTCGCCAGACTGTCGGGAAAATACTCCTTAATAGCGACATGCTTATTACTCGAATGATCTAATGCTTTATAAGTAATTCCGAAGCCGCCCTGACCGAGTACCTTTTCTATGACAAATTGTCCTGCCAGAACCGAACCTTCCGGCAGCGCCAAAGGATATTCCTGATTCATAAAAATGCTCCTTTTTTTGAGAATTAAACAAAAATCCTCTTTAATTTTAGCAAGTTTTGTATACTTTGTATACAAAAAAGTGATATCATACACAAAAAAATGTAATTGATATCACTTTTTTTTCAAACATTTTCATTTTTTCATGATCATTTCAACAATGAAGGAAAAAACCATGAGTTTATTTTACTCCACCGGCTATATCAGGAAATATCCGAAAGTCCGGCCATTTTCAGAAGTGCCATGGCATTTCTTGTAGTACATCTTCCGTCTCTGATATGATAATCAAACCTTATCTCATCACCTTCATAGTATTCTTCGAAATGATAATTCAGAACATCCTTTCCTTCCGCATCCTTGATATCACAAAGTTCAAAATCGTGCGTAGACACGAGTATGATACCCTTTCCGAGAGACAGCTTCTGCAGAGCCTCGGTCGCTCCGACAATCCTGTCGGCAGAATTTGTCCCCTTAAATATCTCATCTATAAAGCAGGCCGCCGGAATGTCATCCGATGAATTCTTAATATACTCTGCCATTTCCTTTATCCTGAGTATCTCCGCATAGAATGTCGAGATACCCCCTGCCACATCGTCATTTACTCTCATTGAGGTAAATATCCTCATATAGCTTGTCTCGAATTTTTCGGCACACACATTTGCTCCAATGAATGCAAGAGCAAGATTAACAGCCGCCGTACGTAAGAATGTGGTCTTACCCGACATATTCGAACCGGTTATAACGGTCACATCATTTCCGAACTCACAGGAATTGGCAACAGCCCGGTCGGGATTAAGCAGCGGATGTACAGCATCCGTTAGCTTTAGCTTAACTGTATCACCCTCAAGAATGACCGGTTTCACTGTCTTTCTTATGACCGAAAGAACGGCAAGACTTGACAGCTCCTCAACACTTCCTATGATATCAAGGCTTTCATCAAAAAGATCTGCGTTCTTCATTTCCCAGTTTTCCGCTGCAAGTGCGATATAAAAATCCCATCCGAAAAGTCCGGAAAGAATAAAATGCACCACAGGGTTAAAGGATACATTATATATATTTGTAATAACCGAAAGCCCTTTTATACCCTTCAGTATTCCGTCATTACCTGTTATCCTGCCCTGAAGGCCGGTAAGCAGCGACGAAGAAAAGCTTTCATCCGCTATGGTCTTCAAAATTATAAGATAATCCTCTGCCGCCTGCCCCTTGATTATTATCCTTTCAATAACAGGCGTAATATTACCCGAGAATAACGCAACCGCAATATTTCCGGCAATAAAAGAAAAAAGTAGTGCCGAAAAGCCTATCTTAAAGTTCGGCGAAAGTGCGACATATAGAGCCGCTATATTAAGAAGCGGAATAAGGATAATGGGTATTATCATCCACAGGCTTCGCTTTGTCTTTTCCTTCGAATCAAAGCCTGCGGTTCCGGAAGACTCATCTTTGGATTTTTCATTGTCATCATCAGAGGAAATAAGTTCAAGTCCCGAATCCTTCTCCTCAAGCTTTCTTTTTACCTTGGAAATCTTTCCCGCACTTCTTCTTCCGGCAGTTTCGAGATTAAAAAGAAACTCCGTCTTTTCCGAAAGCTCCGTTATGGCCTCATTTCTTATCTCGATACTTCCTCTGTCGGTATGCTTCAGTGAGAGTGTATTTGCCAGCTTCTCCTTACCCGTTTCGGTATGAGCTATGGAAAGCATCTGAAAAAGGGATCTTTTTCCCGTCAGATCGAGATCGAAGGAAAGCTTATCGTCGACAGATGTGTATTCATGACCATCATTTTCGAAATCAACCCATCTTCCGTCAAGTCTTCTGATATAATCCGAAATAACAAACGACTTGGATTCTAAATTCTTAAGATCGTCATCTATGCCGTTATGTACGGATATGAGAACTATAAATACTATTACAGCCAAAGAAAACGCCGCATACATAAATGTAATCTTTTCAAAGATTGCAAGATAAAGAAATGCGATTATGGCAAAGAAAACTATCAGTCTCAAAACGGAAATGACATTATACTTTTTATCAAGCTTTATCTTGTCCTCCTCAAGTAATTCCTTTGCCTTTAAAAAATCATCATAATTCATTTTTTTCATGCTCCCTGTCTTTGGCATCCTCTTCTTTTTTTCTTTTTACTATGAAGCAAACGCCTATGATAGCAAAGATGATGCCGATTGCTATAAAAATGCTCCCCAGAAGTCCTTTATTAATAACAGCCATTATAATTCCTGCCACAACCATCAGACCTGCACAGACAAAAAAATTCTTCTCAACTTCGGTTAGTCTGTTTGACCCGTTCATAATACCCCTCCAATCAGTTTTACAATCTGTCATACCCGGTATACCGTAATGACACAGACTATAGATTAACATATTTGCTTGATTTTTGCCATAATGAGTATTACAATATTTTTTAACATTTTGAAAAATGATCTAATTTTTCAGGTGAATCATTATTTCGAAAAGGAGAAGTGTTATGTCAAGAAAAGGTTTTGTTAGCGGGTTTGTTACTGCAACACTTGCAATCGGCGCAGTTGCCGGACTGGCTTATGTATTCAAGGATGAAATCCGCGGTTCGGAGCAATACAAGAAATTGGATGAGAAATATGCTGTAGATGATAAGATAAAGAAGGCATCCGAAAGAGTTAAGGATACTGCTACTGATCTTAAGGCTATGGCCGATGAAAAAATCAGCGAGTTTAAAAAATCAAAGGAAGAAGCTGATGTCGAGGCTGAGGAATCAGTAGAAAGAGATTATGTGGACATCACATCTGCAGACGAAGATGACACCGTTGAAGATCTCAAGGAAGCTGCGAGCGAAAAGGCCGAGGAAGTAAAAGAAGCTGCAAGCGAAAAGGCTGAGGAAGCAAAGGAAGCTGTTTCCGACGCGGTTAATAATGTATCAGAAATCGTTCTCGACTGATAGATCTGCTGTTAAAAAATGCACGGGCAACCCGAGGGGTTGCCCGTTTTTTGCGTTATCCATTTATTCTATCAATCTTACAGCTATACACTTTCTCCTTCTTACTGTAATTTATTCCAACCAGAAGCATCTCTCCACCGTAATCCTTAAGCTTACCGACATAGTTTTTACCTTCTATCTGGCTGATAGCAGAATCTGCATCCTTATCCCACTTCAATTCAACTATCATTGCCGGTTTATCACTTCCCTTTTTCGGGATAAATGCGATATCAGCAAAACCTTTACCAGATGGAATCTCACGAATGATCATATAATGCTTTTTTGCCGTGTAGTAGCTCATCATAATAGCAAGTGCAAGTGAATTTTCATCATGATATTCCAAAATACTTGTATAATCCTGATGTGATTCAGCGATTGCATTTGCTACTTTATCCTCATCACCCTCCCATGTAGCCTTCAGGAGTCCGTCTGACTTTCGGAGTGCATCACTTATGTCTTTCCAATCGCCAACCTTAATAGCGCTCTCAAACACTTTACTCACTTCTTCATTTGGAATAAACGCTTCTTCCTTCTCCGGATCATATCCGAGATATCCCATATGGATAAGCGCAGTTAATACATCATCCTTGCTTTCAAAGCTTGTAAGATCATTTTGATAGGATCCGGTGTCCACCGGATATCCTTCACCTGTAAGCATTGTAAGGATAGCATCCTTAAGCCCATCCATATTCATAGAAATATAATAATTAAGACCTGCAAATGAGCCTGTATTCTTCCAATATGCTTCACATTCGCAAAAAATGAAGGCTTCCACAAGAGAATTAGGATTATATATATGGAGATTGATTTTTTTCGGTCCTGAAGGAGTTACTGATACATAGCTCATCAGATAACCGTCATACCATTTACGGATTTCATCAATATCCATGTATGGCTTTTCTTTACATAAATGCTTCACCTCTTCTTCAGTGAATCCGAAAAACGGAGCAAGATTTTTAGGTGATATCATGGTATATTCCGTAAAATTATTCATGGCTGACTCGCCGTCGAATTTCTTTATGGGAAGTATTCCCGTAATGTATCCGAGGGCAAGGAACTTTTTTGACTCTTCTGTTTTGAAAAAGCCCCTTAGATAGGTAAGATAATCCATTATAAGAGCATCATCATCCTTCGCATCCCTGATGACACATTCCCATTCATCTATGATAATAACAAACTGATGCCTGTCGTATTTCCAGACAGCTTCAACAGCCATCGGAACAGTACTAATATCGTTACTCATCAGATCAGGGTAAACTGCTTTAAATTCCTTGAGGATCTTACTATTCATAAGTTTAACAGGATCATTTTTACAAAGCCTGGCTTCATTTAAAAATGTAGCCATATCAAAATGAAGCACATGATACTTATTCAGATGTTCTTCAAAGCTTTCTGCTTTTGAAATCTCATAGGGAGAAAACATCTCCCTTGAATCACAGCCCATGCTGTAGTAGGCATCCAACATACCCGCTACCATGGACTTACCAAATCTTCTTGCACGACTAACCGCAAAATACCTTTTTGATTTTCCAATCTGACCATTTAATATCTCAATGACCCCTGTCTTATCAATATATATGTTAGATTCTATATCAGAACGAAAGCTTTCATTTCCCGGGTCAAGATACATTCCCATTACAACAAACCTCCCAAGCCAAACTGATTAAGTGGTTTCTATCCACCAATCGTAATATAATACATCTCTAAATTAATCTCAATGAAAAGTTGAGGTCTTCAGTAGCAATGATTACCGAAGACCTCAAAGGAAATTATTTTATTTCATTCCATACCAGGCAGCACCTTCATACTTCCAGCCGACCGTCACAAGATTATCTTTTTCTGCTTCACTTGTAGTGTAATGATGTGAGCCTGTCTGTGCATTCGGGTTGTAGAGTCTGTAAAGAACTATGCCCTTGTTATCATCTGAATACCATCCAATTCCTTCATCATTCCAACCCACAGATATCAGGTTATCTTTCTCAGCCTCGTTGGTTGTATAATGGTGATCTCCCGCATTAGGATTATAAAGCCTGTACACAGGCGTCTTGGACTTCTTCGGTGCCTTCCATGCAACTCCTTCATTCTTCCATCCGGCTGCTACTATAGTATCTATCTCACTTTGGCTAGCAGTATAGAAATGTTCACCGGAATTAGGATTGTATAATCTGTACATAGTAACAGACTCCGCTATGGGATCATCAGGTTTAGGATCGTCAGGCTTGGGATCGTCAGGTTCACTGTTATCATCTATTACTGTCACTTCACATTTAGCCGTCTTGGAACCATCAACTGTCGTTACAGTAATTACAGCGGAACCTTTTGATAATGCTTTAACTGTTCCATTATTATCCACTGACGCTACCTTGCCATTACTACTGGTCCATTTAACAGTTTTATCAGTTGCATCCTTGGGTGTTACTGTCACCTTTAAGATAAGCATATCGCCCTTCATGATGTTAACTGAGGATTTATTTAATGTAACTCCTGTTACATGGATAACCTTAGGATCATCTCCGCCATCATACTTCACAGGTTCCGTCTTTGTTACCTTACATCTCTTACAGGTAAATGTCTTAATACCGTCCTCTTTAGAGGTAGGCTCCTTGGTGATCACACCCTCATCCCAGTCATGGCCAAGAGGTTCTCCATTTTCAAATGTCTCATTTCCCTTAGCTCCGCAATGACAGCTCTTGTAGTATACCGCTGAATTTGTACAATCTGCTTTACTCTTAAGATACTTCTCATCAACTACTTCCTGATCATAGGTATGTCCGGTTGCCTTGATCGTAAGCTCAGCTTCTGTCTTCTCAACATAATCATTGCCATCTTTGATAAACAGCTTATGACATACCGAGCACTCGTAGTGAGCTTTCATACCGTCCACAGTACATGTCGCAGGAACCTCTTCGATAAGCTTTCCGTATTTATGCCCTACCGATACTTTAACAACAGCCTCTGCCTCGCTGTCAACAGCTTTTATCGTTATATCTGCAGTTCCTATACTAACAGGTGTAACATTTCCTTCTTCATCAACAGTTATTACTGACTCATCAGATGATTCAAATGTAATGTCATTATTATCCGGTTCTTCGGGAACTGTAGCAAAGGAAATCTTCCCGGATTCATCAAGAGTCATATTCAGCTCATTTTGTTCAGGTTCAATGGTCTCTATGTAGCTCTCTTCGGTTTCTGTTCCAAATGCATATACACTGAAATGATCCGTAGTGAAGCAATACTTTCCATCCTTGATATAACCGTGCATATTGGTTATTGTTCCGTCTTCTTCTATACGGTAAACAATAATCCTGTCATGACTCATATATCTCGGGATAGGAAGCTCCACATCAACTGTCGTTCCCGGCTGTACTGTCTTACCTTCAAAGAGCATTGAAATATCATATATGTATGCATGTCTGATAAAGCCGGGATGGAACCATCCATACAGTATTTCCCGATAAAGAAGCCATCCCTTGCTCATTTCTCCGGTAAGCTCTGTAGGCTCAAGACCGTCAACATCAAGTTCCGTACCTTCTTCCATCTCCGTATCATCACTGTTTGTTACAGTAATACCAGTATCCGGATCACGAAGTCCGATAACACTTACCTCATAGGTTGCAGTATGTTCACCGACCTGTCCTGTTATAGTAGTCTTTCCGGTTGTAATACCGGTAACAAGACCATTCTCATCCACGGTAGCTATATCAGAGTCAGCAGATGACCAGGTAATAGATTTGTCATCTGTAGTATTGCTTGGTATGTATATGACATCAAGCTGTTTTGTATGATCTAATCTAAGTGTTCCTCTGGATGTATTAAGTGTGATTCTCTCTATAGGCGCTTTAACTGTTGCGATGTATGTAACTTTGAAGTTACCGACAACACCGACTATTTCTACCGTTCCGGGTGCAACACCTGTGATGACTCCGGAAGAATTAACTTTTGCTATGGATGTATCTTTGCTGTACCAGAATACTGATTTGTCATCTGTAGTGTTTGCAGGTTCAAAGATAGGCGATAGTTCAAGTGTTTCACCGACATTGACTGTGCCTTCTGTTTCAGAAATTCTAATACCTGTAATAGGCTGTTTTACCGACACATATAATGTTGCAGAATAATCTGCACCACAAGTAATATTTATTTCCGTATTACCTACTTCAACAGCATTAATAATTCCATTTTCATCAACACTAGCAATAGTATTATCATTACTACTATAATTAATATCAGTAGTATATCCATCAGGTACAAGTAATTGAGGTTCAATCGAATATGTATTCCCTTTATTAATGTCTACCATACTATCATTAAGAATAATACCATCAGTAACTGAATTAATATACACACGAACCTCATCAAAGATATCTGTATTTTCTGCCAACATTGCTCTAACAGTTACATATCCTTCATCCGGAACTCTTAGAGCCTTTATTTTTCCTGTTTCATCAACTGTTAGGCAATTATCATCTGATGAAGTCCATATCACTTTATCATTCTGCGTATAGTTATAAGGTTCAATAATATACCCAATAGTCCTTGTTTTATATCTATCAATATTTATCCATTTACATTCAAAAACCCCATTACCATCTTCATCATATACAACATCACCATTTTCATCACATTTAATACTATAATTGTCATAATCTAACTCTATTCTTTTAATTGGTGCATCAAAAATAGCTTTTGCAACAATATCAGATGTCAATATCGCCGGTATTTCATCTGCAACACCATCATCATCAGTATCCCAACCTACAAAATCACTGTTATTATCAATATACTCATAAATCAAGTTTTCTGCAGGATTTTGAAGCATCTCATTATTTTTAACAGCCGCCATATGAATTAACATTTCATTCACATAAAACTTAGCCATATGCCATTCATTATTATAATAAATATTGTTATTATTTATTGTTCTCTCGTCAAAGCTTCCAAAGTTCTTTTCAGTTTTCGTATAAATATTTGAGTTCTCAATACCAATAATATCTGAGTTTACCAACTGTTTTTCGTCTTCAAAAACAATATTCTTAGGATAATAGCCAACTTGTGCATTATACAAACCCACATATGTTCCATATGTAGATAAATTCAAATGATAATTAGGTATATTTATTTCATTAATATCAATATTAGCATTTACAAATTGAGCAGATGTTAATGATCCTTCACTTATAACTTTTTTATTAAACAATTCTATTGAAACAATAGGATCTGACCTAAAAGCCCCTTCCCCTATATATTCTATATTTTTACCCCATCTAACATGTTTTAATTTATCACACCAAGCAAAAGCATATTCATCAATATATTTTAATGAATCAGGCAAATATAGTTCTTCAAATTGACATGAATTAAACAAATTACTAGATATTACCTCTGTTCCATCTTTTATAACCAGTGATTTGCATTCAATAGCCTGAAAATACTTACTAACGGCAAATTTACCAATGTAGCCTACTCCATTAAATCTGATTAGATTATTTTCATAAAAAGGGGTATTGAAAAACACGTTACCTCCTATTTTTTTAATATTACATCCAAAAGTAATTGAAACCAGTTTATCACAAGAGTAAAAAGCAGAATCTTTTATTTCTTCAAGCGAATCAGGCAAGACAATTTCTGTTATACTATCATGATCAGCAAACGTCCCTGTTTCAATTACTTTTACCCCTTCTGGTATTTCAACTTTTCCTGAAACACTGTTGGGAACAAATAACAATTTTGTCATAGAGCCATCAAACAGCATATTATTATAAAAGCAATAATTACTGCTATCTACAATTATCGTTTTTAGTTTGTCACAGTACGAAAATGCACCATCTTCTATATTTTTAATATTTTTTGAAATGTATGCTATAGATAAGCTTGTACAATGACTAAATGCCCCCCTACTTATTAACTCAACACTGTCTGGAATAAAGACGCTTTCTAAACTTGTACAATAACTAAATCCATAGTCGTAAATATCTTTTATACTTGACCCAAAATCTATATCAACCAACCTTGTATTATATGCAAATGCTTGAATACCAATATATTCAACACCATCTCCAAGCTTTACAATCTTCAAGGCCTCACAACCATAAAACGCCTGACCACCAATTATAGATACGCTATCAGGTATTTCCACTTCTTCAAGTGAGGTTTTTTCAAATGACGACGGGCTAATTTCGGTCAAATGATCAGACCATTTTCTAATTACTGATAATGAATGACAATTTCGGAAAGCATAAGGTCCTATTATCTCCAGAGAATCCGGCATACTTATTTCAGAGATCGATCCATTCCCATCAAAAGCACTTCCTTCTATTTTTTTTACTCCATCCCGAATTACTACATTACCACTCAAACTATTTGAAGCTTTAATCAATCGAGTCTTGTTTATGTCATAAAGGATATTATTTTCAACAATAAACGATTTATTATTGTCATCTACATTAATATCAGTAATATTACAGCATCCCAAAAACGCATTATCCTCTATTACAGTTATATTTACAGGTATTTTAATTTCTTGGAGTGATTCACAAAATTCAAACGCATTATTTCGAATATATATACATGACTTAGGTATATCAATACTTATCAAACTCTTACAACCAGAAAACATACCACAAGATATATATTCCATGTTTTGAGACATTCGAATATATTTAAGTTTATCAGCTCCTTCTATTGCATTATTTCCAAATTCATAAATTGAGTCAGCTAAATATAAATCTTCAACTGGTACAGCTTCGAAAGCCCATTCCCCCACTCGTTCTCCACCTCTAACAGCTATTCTATGCAAATTTTTCAACAAATCACGAGCCGCAAAATCTGGCAATTTTCCATACAAATATTCTATAGATGCCTCATGCGAAGAACCACTATTTATAAACAAATTATTTTTACTACTTCCTAAAAATGGTATAGAAAGAACTTCTATACTCGTTATTCCTTCTAAAACACCTTTTCCAATTCTTTCAGTCGAGTCAGGGATAATTAATTCTTTAACTTCATCCATGCCAGAATTTGAAAAGGCATAATCTCCTATATCCTTCAGAACAGTATTGAACTTAATAGTTTTTAGTTTTGTTCCATGAAATGCATATGCCCCTATTTCGATCATATTTTTCGGCATCACAAAGTTCTCTATCCCGGCATATTCAAATGCATGATCATAGATTCCCTGAAGCTGACTATTTTCACCAAAACTTACTTCTGCTAATGCCGAACAGCCATAAAATGCATAATCAGATATTTCCGTCACCCCATCAGGAATTATGACACTTCCAAGCTTTGCACAGTTATAAAATGCTCCTTCATATATTCCACCAAGATTACTTGTCTGGTTTATTGTTACTGTTTCAAGGTTATCACAGTAACCAAAAGCATAATATTCTATACTCTGAACACTATCCGGTATATTAATGCTTGTAAGATTATCACATTCAAAGAATGTTCTATGACCTATAGTCTGAAGTGAACATGCATCAGGTATAACTATTTCTGATAAAAGTGATCCTTCAAATGCACCGACTGCGAATAAAGCTACATTATCTGATACTGTGTAGCTGCCTGTTTTGCCTGCAGGACAGGTTATCAGCTTATTCAAAGCTTTATTATAAAAAACTCCATCAAGTGAAGCATATATAGCATTAGCATTATCAACATTAATCTCCGTTAAACTTTGGCATCTTGAGAAACACAGATTACCTATATAAGTTACATTTGCCGGAATACTGACAGTTGTAAGCCCTGAGCCATAAAACGCCTCATCCCTTATCATCATTTCTGTATCTGAAACAGCGAATGATACATTCTGTAACGATTTTGCATTTTTGAATGCCTTATATGATATTTCTTTTATACTTGCGGGTATGTTTATACTTTCCAGCCCGGATTCTGAGAATGCAAGCCTGTCTATCGTTGAAACATTCGCAGAAAGTGTTGCATTCTTCACACTGGATTTATAAAAAGTATTTTCCCTTATGTCCGTTATACCATCAGGAATAGAGATTGAATTAAGATTTCCAGTATTCTCAAAAGCACTGCTGCCTATAGTCACAAGTTCACTTTCTGAAGCAAAAGTAAGCTCAGATATACCGCTGTCCTTAAATGCTTCACTATCAATAACTCTAACACTCTTAGGTATCATGATACTGCCAAGCGATGATGTACCACTGAAAGCAGCTTTATAAATGCCGGTAAGCGTTTCAGGGAGAGATATACTTGTAAGGGTATTATTATCCTTAAATGTTTCACTACCGATAGATACAACCTCGTGCCCATCAATGGTATCCAGATCAATATTTGAAGCATTTCCTTTATACCTGATCACAGATGCTTTTCCATCTGCCGTAAGAGCATAAACCCATTCATCGTTTTCAATAACATTATTTATACCGACATAATAACCACCTATACCGTAATCCCATTTATCCTCAAGATTGACAGGAAGTACCGGTGCTAAGAAGTACAGATTGATATTATCTGTATTTGTAAATGCATAACGACCTATGGATGACAGTCCCTCCGGAAGTCTCATCTCATTCATTTTGTTGCATCCATAGAAAGCATATCTGCCAATCTCTTTCATGCTGTCAGGAAGAGTCAGATTTTCAAGAGATATACAGTTTCTAAATGCATAATTATCTATATTCGTAAGCTTATCACATCCACTGAAATCAATCGATTCAAGATAAAGCAGTCCCTCACATGCTCTCGCTTCAAACTGTTTAAGCTCGCATTCATCTTCAAAAGTAATCCTTCTCAGATTATCTGCACCACTAAAAAGCCAAGCAGGGATATTTTCGATCTTGCTTTCAGATTCAAAGGTTACTGCCAAAAGATCTTTACAGCCTGTAAATACTTCCTGTGAGATTGTCGAAACATTTCTTGGTATAGTAAAATCTTCTATTCCACAATAAGCAAATGCACCATAACCCAAACGGTCCATCTCGCTTTCGGGTTCAAAATCAATCTCCTTAAGATTATAATCATAGTAAAACGCATACCAGCTTATACTCTTAAGTTTTTTAGGTAGTGTTAATCTGCCTTCCATGGAAGAACACCACCTAAAGGCATATCCGTCTATCTCTTCAAGAGTTGACGGTAATATAGGTGTGTTAAGCTTTTCACAATACTCAAATGCATTTTCTCCTATCTGTATAAGCCCCTCATTTAACACTATATCGGTCAGCTTATCTGCACCTGAAAAAGCATAATTATCTATCTTTACAGTTTCAGTTGCTGTTTCATATGTTCCGGACTTTGCTGCAGGGTAAAGCATAAGTACTGATCTGTCTTTACTGTAAAGAACACCTTCGTACGAAGCATATTTAGGGTTATCAGCACTTACCCTTATCTCAGATAATTTTTTACAGCTTGCGAAAACACCTTTACCGACTTCCACTAAGCCTGCACCGATTTCGATGCTTTCGATACCACTATTATAGAATGCGGTATCTCCAAGGAGTGTAACTTTATCCGGGATAACAAAAGACTTTAATTCATAATCATATGAAAAAGCATTGGCAAGAATTGTTGTACAATTACTATTCTTTCCAAATGAAACGTTATTAAGTGAATAGTTATTAGAAAATGCGCACCCTGAAATCACTTCTACCGAATCAGGTATAGATATAGTCTTAATGGGATTGCACGAAAATGCAGACATTCCGATATTAACCAATGTGCTATTTTCCGCAAAATCAACAGTAACAAGTCCACAGCACAAAAATGCCGAGGAATCAATTTTGATTATATAATCAGGAATACAAATACTCCCAAGATTTTGATCACTATAAAAGGCACATTCAGATATAGCACTGAGATTACCATTATCTGCAAAGATAAGATTATTAAGAGACTTACAATTAGCACATACACTTTTGCCTAGCTTAATAACACTTGCCGGTATGGAAATGCTTTTTATTTTGCTATAAGCAAATCCTTCATCCTCAACATTCAAAAGCCCATCATTCAATACTACATTTATACTTCTAGAATAAGCAAATGCCACCTCTGATATCTGTGTAGTTGCAACATCTACTGTATACTCACCCGCCAATGCAGCCGGATAATATATAAGATTTGTCCCGCTGATATCGTATAACGCTGAATTCTTTATCAAATAATTAGGATTACCTGATGCAACTGTAACGCTTCGAAGTGCAGTACTGCCGTAGAATACTCTTCTTCCAAGCGAAGTTAATGTTGCTGGTATACTAAATTCATTGATACCGCAGAATGCAAAAGCTTGATAACCAACTGATTCAAGTTTACTACTATTTGAAATAGCTACATTTCCAAGTCTTGAACAGCCACTAAATGCTTCATTTCCTATAGACATAGCATTATCCGGAATCTCAATCTCACGAAGCATTGAGCAGTTTACAAACGCTCTTTCATTTATACTTGTGATGCTTTGAGGAAGAATTACCGAACGAAGGCGACTATTATCTGCAAATGCATTCTCTCCTATGCTTGTAACATTTTTTCCTTCTATCACATTCGGTACAGTTATATATCTTCTCTTTCCGGTATAAGCTCTTATCTCAATAGTATTGTCACTCTTTGTCGTGTAAGCGAATACTGTTCCATCATCTTCATTAATCCAGTTAGCGTAAAGCGTTATATCTTCTGAGAAAATGTTTGTATAAAGCTCACATTCATCTGTACAGTTAGGATCAAAAAACCATCCATCGTATACAAGGTACAATCTTTCAGGTTCCGGCATTGTCTGGATAGTATGACCTTTTACAAAATACTGCTGCTCGTTTTCTAATTCATCAGTCATCATGTCATAGGAAATAGTACCCTTTTCTTCACAGACAAGGGCGTGAATATCTATTTCACCAAATCCGTTATGGTAGTCTTCACCAAGTATTCCAAGATCTATAGATGACGCCTCAAACATCTGACGCATCACATCAAATTCTGTCTTACCATTTTGGGCAAGATAGAGAGCAGCTGCTCCTGCTGCTATAGGTGATGAAACAGATGTACCGTTAGCTATTTTATAGCCACCATCAAGAGCAGTTGTGTAAGCTGTTCCGGGTGCGAGTATATCCACATTCTCTCCATAGTTTGAATAACTTGTGGGTTCACCCGTTTCTGTATCATATGCTCCGACTGCAATAACACTGTCAAGTGATGCGGGATATACAGGAATATTACTTCCGTCATTTCCTGCTGATGCGATACAGATGATGTCACTATCTACAGCAAGCTCTGTATATCTGCTAAATATATCTTCATAAGATCTAAATGACATATTGATGATATCAACATCCGTCTCAATAGCGTAAGCAAGCCCAAAGACTATATCAGAACCTCTTACAAATTCACCGGACTCATCTATATCACATTTAATAACAAGAAGATTGATATCCGGAGCAACCCCGACTATCCCCTCTTCATTATTCATAGCAGCACAAAGAACGCCTGATACTGCTGTACCATGCCCGTTTTCATCTTCTATTACAGACATATCGTAGTCTTTAACAATTTTGTCTTCTGATGCATTGTAGGATTTATCGCTGATCTTTCCGGCGAACTCAGGATGATCTGTATCTATTCCGGAATCTATGACTGCGACGGTGATACCGTTACCTTTTGTGGTATTCCATGTATCCCTGAGATTTATATAATCAAGATATTGCTGATTACCATAACCGGTGTCATTTACCGAATACTCCGGTCTGGCCTTTAGAACCGTTCTTTCGATGATTGAAGGCATATCTTCTTCATTTTCACCTTCGGGATCATCCTCACCATTTTCTTTATTATTGAATACATTTATGTTTGTATTTTTATTTACTCCATTACAAAATGTACTCACATCATAATCTGTCAGTTCGTTAGAACCAACATAATAATCCGGTGACATCTTCGTGACATCAACTGCATACTGTTCATTGTCATAAACATCTTCGATAGTAACACCCTCGGGAAGATAAAGAACTGCATAGTCTCCGGCTTTAGTCGTCCTGACTTCAGCGCCAATCTCTTCTGCTATCCTCTCGGCATCTTCCTTAGTAGTATTTTGAAGAACTATAGAGTCCATTGCAAAAAGTCCCTGATCATCTATCAGAGTCTGTTTCTTTTCCGCAATGGTTTTATTTCGGTACTCCTCTTCTTTTTCCTTACTTTCCCTTTGGAAGTCGGACATAACCGTGTCATTTTCGGTTGCGGTTTTATCTATCGGAATTTCCTTTTTATTCCAATACAAGGAAAAGCCTATTCCGAAGCCTGCCAATATGACAAGCAATAGCGCTACAATCCATAAAGCCTTCTTTTTCATATACTCTCTCCTTCTCAAACAAAAACCGGCACCTATGGTAGGTGCCGAAAAATATAACTTGCAGCTGACTACCATTTTACAGGTTCTAGAGCTTTGTGTCATCACGTTTCCATGATTTTACTGAACAGTTTCTTATTATCTTGGTACAATTAATACTCATAAATAAACTATGGCAATTATAACTCATATGAGTGATAATTGCCATAGT